>JANWUV010000006.1 GCA_025057975.1 Chloracidobacterium sp. | reverse complement strand
GTCCCAGATGACGGCGGTCTTGTCGTCGCTCCCCGTCACGACCCGCGTCCCGTCCGGCGCGAACGCCACTGAGGTCACTGCGTACTTGTGTTCCCCTTCCAGCTTGACAAGCGCCTGCCCGCTCGCTGTGTCCCAGATAATGGCGGTGTTGTCAAAACTCCCCGTCACGACCCGCGTCCCGTCCGGCGCGAACGCCACCGACCACACTCTATCTTTGTGCCCTTCCAGCTTGACCAGCGCCCGCCCGCTCGCCGCGTCCCAGATGACGGCCGTGCCATCCCAACTCCCCGTCACGACCCGCGTCCCGTCCGGCGCATACGCCACCGAGGTCACCCCATCCGTATGCTCCAGCGCCTGCTCCTTGAACGCCATTACCTGCAGCGGCTGTCCCTTCGGCGGCAGCGCCCACTCCACCGCCCGCGCCAGATGAAACCGCACCTCAACGTCATCCCCCAACCCCTTCTCCGCCCGCAGCCGGTACGCCTCACTCAACCACACCGCCGCACGCTCCCACTTCCGCTCCCGGTAGTCTTCCAGCCCGCGCTGGTACAGCAGCCGCGCCTGCGACCCCGCCGCCTCCCGCGCGCTCCGCCGCGCCGCCTCCGTCTGCTCCCGCTCCGCCTCCCGCGCCAACTCCGCCGCGTTCTTCGCCGCCACCGCCTCCTTGGTCCGGCTCTCCGCCAGCTTCTGTTGCTCCTCTGCTCGCTGCCGTTCCCGCTCCGCCCGCGCGCTCTCCTCCCGCACCTGCTTCAATGCCGCCTCTGCCCGATCCCGCTCCGCCGCCACTTGCTTCAACGCCGCTTCCGCTCGCGCTCGCTCCGCTTCCGCCCGATTCCGCTGTGCCACCGCTGCCACAGCCAACACCCCCAGTGCCGCCACCACCAACAGGGCTACGCTTGCCGCCTGCAACCGCCCCTTCACCACCGCCGCACGCTGCCGCTTCACCTCCCACTCCGGCAAACTCCGCTCCACCCACTCACCGTCAAACACCCGCCCGTACACCCGATTCCGCACCACCAACCGCCCGCCCACACTCTTCACCACCCCTGCCAGCTTCAGCGCCTCCACCACCGCATCGCCCGCCTCGTCCCGCACCGCCTTCCCAGCCCACACCCGCCGGTACAATCCCAACACCTCCACCACGTCCTGCCCGTGAACCTCACCCCGCACCAGCCGATCCCGCACAAACACCAAGTTGTCCTCCGTCTCCCGCGCCCCACTCTCCAAAAACAACCGCTCACACGCCCTGTCCACATCCCCAACCGTCGCCCCACCACCGCGCGCCGCCACCTCCCGACACAACCGCTGCGTCAAATACGGATGCCCGCCCGTCCAGTACAGCACCCGCCGCAACAGCCGCTCCCCAGCCGCGCCCCCGCCGCCCAGCCCACGCGCCAACACCCGCGCCTCCTCCCACCCAAAATCCCCCAACTCAATCCGCCGCCCAATGTTGAACGGCGTCAGCCGCGCGTCCCGTATCAAGTCCGACGGCCGCGCCACCCCGAACAACCCAAAACTCAACCGCTCAAACGCTTTGTCCTCCACCCGCCGGTTGTAAAACTCTCGTATCCCCGCGAAAAACTCGTCCGTCGCAAACGGCAAGCTCCGCACCACGTCGATCTCGTCCACCAGCACCACCAGCGGCTCGCGCACCCGCTCCAGCACCACCTCCCGCAGCGCCCCAGCCCACTTCGCCCACGGTCCGAGGTCTTTGTGGGCGAACCAGAACTCGTCCAGTTCGTCTTCAAGCCCGGTTCGTTCGCCCAAGCGCGTCAGCAGGTTCAAGTACCACTGTTCGGCGGTGACGTTTTGCCCGATGCTGGTCAAATCCAGCGTCACGACTTGCCGACCGGCGGCGCGCAGGCGGGCGGCGGTGCGCGTCATCAGCGAGGACTTGCCCATTTGGCGGGCGGTGAGGACGTAGCAAAACTCGCCGGCGGCGAGGGCGGCGAAAAGCTCGTCGTCGGCGTGGCGGGGGACGTAGCTGGGGGCGTCGGCGGGGAGCGTGCCGCCGGAGATGAAGAACTCGTGGGGTGGGATGGAGGATGGGGCGAAAGAGACGGACATTGGGGCGAACCTCCGAGCTTGGCGCGGGGCGCGCCGGGGCCGCGCGCGGCAGTGGGCGGCGCGCGCCCGGCCGTGTGGGACGCCCGGCCGGGTTAGGTTGGGGTCGCGTGGTGGTGCGGAAAAGATACGGATGTGTTGTGGTTTTGTACAGTCGGGGGCGTCGGGGACAGCAATGGGGAAGCTGAGACACAGCCTGCGCAGCAGGGGATAGTACAACCGCCAGAGACGCTGGTGGTGACGCTGAACGCCGAAGAGCAGGCTGCCGATATGCTTGGTTTGGAAAGCGCACTGATACGGCAGAGTGTCGCTACGACTTTGTGGCGAACGAACCCAGCGGTTCAACTTCCACCAGAACGTCGTAAAACGTTGCGCCTGCTCCTAGGTCGGTAAGCGCCTGCCCGGTAACAGCGTTGACGTTCCGCCCGTCGGGACTGAATTTTGCCCACCAGATACCGGGCGCGTAGGCGACGCTTGGCCGAATCCGCTTGGAAACCCGCGCCCGGACGCAAAATGCCCCGCGGTCGTTGAATACCCGCACCATTTGTCCATCGGCGATCCCGCGTGGCGCGGCGTCTGAGGGATGCAGCTCCACAATCGGCTCTTTCTCGACGCGCCGCAGGGAGTCTTGATTGACAAATGTTGAGTTGAGGAAGTTGTGGGCGGGCGGTGAAATCAACGCTAGCGGATACCGTGCGGCCAACGCCCGGTTACTTAGTGCATTCTCACGCGGCGGAATGTAGGTCGGGAGCGGATCTATCCCCTGCCGCGCTAGGCTCTCCGAATAAAACTCGCACTTACCAGAGGGTGTGAAAAAACCGCCTTCAGCGAAGGGCGCAAATGGCGTCGGAACATTGAGCCGCACATAGCCTTCCGCGCGCAAGCGCTCAAAGGTGACGCCTTCCATCCACGGATGGCGCACATCCAGCACAGCACGAATCAACTGCTCATCGCTTTCTTGAAGTTCCGGCTCATCGTAGCCCATCGCTTGCGCCAGCCGGCGAAACACATCCGAGTTGGATTTCGCTTCGCCCAACGGGGCAATCGCCGGCTCGTTGAACATCAGCGAAAGATGGCCGTAGGGTTTGACGACATCCATGTGCTCAAGCTGCGTCGTCGCAGGCAACACAATGTCGGCGTAATCGGTCGTGTCGGTGAAAAACTGCTCGTGAACGACCGTAAACAGGTCTTCGCGCCGCAAACCGGCAAGCACCTGATTCTGGTCGGGCGCAATCGCCGCCGGGTTTGAGTTATAGACGTAAAGCGCCATCACCGGCGGATCAAAACCGGCCGGACGGCCTTGTTCATCTCGATTCGTCAGCGCCTCGCCAAGGCGTGTCATGTTGATGACGCGCGTACCGGGCGGAATCCAGTCCGGGCGCTCCAGCGCTGCGTAGTTGAGGGGAAACGTTCCTGAAGTCGAAAGCAGAATGCCGCCTGCCGGGCGCCGCCAAGCCCCCACCAAAGCAGGCAAACAGGCAATCGTGCGCACCGCCATGCCACCGCCGGCGTGCCGTTGCAGACCGTAGTTAATGCGAATCGCAGCCGGCTGCGTCCGGGCGTACTCACGCGCCAGCCGAATAATGGTTTCCGCTTCCAAGCCGACTATCGGCGCAACTTCAGCCGGAGCGTAGGCTTGCAGTCGTTCCCTAAGCGCGTCAAAACCGACCGTGTAGCGGGCGACGTAATCAGCGTCGTACAGGTTTTCGTCCACAATGACGCGCATCATGGCGAGCGCCAACGCCCCGTCCGTGCCCGGCAGCACCGCCAGGTGTTCGTCCGAAGCCGCCGCCGTACGGGTTCGGTACGGGTCAATTGTGACGACGCGCGCGCCGCGCTTTTTCGCCTCCAACACGTAACGCCACAGGTGCACATTCGAGGTAACGGGATTGCTGCCCCAGATGAGAATGAACTTCGCTTCGGCAAAGTGACAGGCCTCCATGCCGATGCTCGCGCCGATAGTCGCCTTGTAGCCGGCCGCGCCCGCCGTCGCACAGATGGTTCGCGCCAGCAGCGACGCCCCCATCCGGTGGAAAAAGCGCCGATCCATGCCTTGTCCCTGTACCAGCCCCATCGTCCCGGCGTAGCTGTAAGGCAGAATGCACTGGGGGCCATACTTGGCAATGAGTGATTTCCAGCGGTCGGCGATTTCGGCGATGGCTTCGTCCCACGTGATGCGTACGAACTTCGCTTCGCCCTTGCGTCCGGCGCGGCGCAGCGGGTGAAGAACACGACGTGGGTCGTACACTCGCTCAAGATACTTGGACACCTTCGCGCATAAAAAACCCGCCGTGTCAGCATGACCGGCGTCGCCTTCGACCTTGACGGCACGACGGTCAGGACCGTCGCCCTCAACCGTCACCGCAATGGCGCAGGTATCTGGGCAATCATGGGGACATGCGGCATGAATCACCTTCAGAGACCTCATAACAACCTCAGCCGGTGTTGTCGGCGCACTTGCAAGACAAACCCTACGCTCAAAATGACGCGCCTTTTGCTATAGTTTGACTATACTCTCGAAAACCTGTCATCTCGTACAGCGCCGGAGCCGCCATGAAGCACAAAGCCGTCTTTGCCAAAGTCCGCAAGCTCATCAATGAACGTGAACTGGCCGACGACCATCTGGACCAGGCGGAGGACGCCTTGACCGCCCTGCTGGAAAAGGATCGTCAGTGCGATTGGGCCTACGGGTTGCTAGCGGAGATTCAATACTGGCGGGGTGAGCTGGCCGCGCCAAAAGACAAGCTGGCGCTGTTTGAGCAGGGCGTCGAATACGGCGAAGCCGCTATCGCCATCAATGAAAACTCCCTCGAAGGCAACTTCTGGCTGGCGGTCAACTACGGGATGTATGGCAACGAAAAGGGCATTTTGAAAAGTCTGTCGCTCATTAAACCCATTCAGCGGTGCGCCGAGCGCGTTATCGAGATTGATGAGTCGTATTTTTATGGCGGCCCGTGGCGGGTGCTGGGGCGTGTTTATGACAAGGTGCCCGGTTGGCCGGTCTCCATTGGCGACAAGCGCAAGGCATTGGAATGCTTCGAAGCGGCGCTGGAGTTCGGTCCGAAGTTTTACCTCAACCACCTCTACATGGCGGAGTGCTGCCTGTCACTGGGTGATAAGAAAAGGGCAAAGCATCATCTCCAGTGGGTGTTAGACGCGCCGCTTTCAAAGAACCACGAACGGGAAGACGAAGGCTACAAGCGTGAAGCCCGTGCGCTGCTCAAGAAAATCAGCTAGAGCAGTTCGTAGGCGGCGGCGACGCCTCCCCAAGCCTGCAGAGCGGCCGACACAAAGCCCTTCCTTGCCCGTGGCGGGCGAGGGCAAACCGGCGCACATTCCTTCCAAGCAAGGCAGCGGCGCGCTTTGTGAAACGTAAGGAGCGAGCGGGGCGGCGCTCCGCCCTAGCCGCAAGCCGCTCCGCGCGCAGCTCAAAAAACCTTGTGCGCGTGAGCGGTTCGCATTTTACGGCGGAACACAGCAGCCCGCGCAGCAGTGGGAAAGGCAGGCTTCTATGCGCCCTATCCGGTGGGAATGGCGGCGCATCGCCTGCTGTCCATACATGCTGGAAGGCTGGTGGCCGCCAACACTTGTCAACTGCTACGCCTAGGTTATGGCGTCAGACCTTTTTCGGAAACTGCCTAAGCCCATGCGCTAGCCCACCCGCTGGGACGCGGCGGGGAAGTAGGCGCGTCGGTCAGCATCTGTCACAGGCTACAGTTCAACGACCTGACCCGGCACAAGCAGCTTCTGCGCGATGAGCTCCTGCACTAACAGCAGCGTTTCCAGATCATCGCGCAGTTCCTGACAACACTCGTCAAGTGTGCGCGTACCATCAAAAAGTTGGCGGACACGCTCAAGGTTGGCGACAAACTCGCCCTCTTGGGCAATTTGTTCGGCAATTTCCGGCGCACGCTCAAAGCCATCGCCACAGATGAACGTTTGGTCGCGGTTGGGAAGTTCGGCGATGAGGTGTTCGACTTCATCAAAGCGCCGGAATGCCTCCATGAGCAACTGCTGCGGGCTGAGCTTGACGACCGCCTCGCGGTTCACAGGAATCGAACGGAACGTAAAGGTTCCGCTCGTCCAGCCGACGAGGCGGAAAAACGCCCGTTCCGCGCGCGCCGCCCCATACTCCACATCCACAATCCAGCCGTCCCGAAAATACAGTTTCGCTTCTTCGCTCTGCTGCATCAGCAGCAGCAGCCCTGTCCGCCGACCAGTCTCCAGCATCTGGACGACTTCAGCCAAACTGACCTGCGCCAACTTGCCCTGCAAATCCACCGGCGGACGAATCCGCTTCAACAGGCGCTTGACGCGGTGGCGCACTTCCATCGGACGGAATGGTTTTGACCAGTAATCTTCAACGCCCATTTCAAAGGCGGCCATCCGTTCGGCTTCGCTGTCCGCCGAGGATAAACACACAAACGGCACATGCGCCTGATCGGGCTGCGAACGAAGCCATTCAAACAACTGGCTGCCGTCCATTTCGGGCATGTTGAGATCGCTAATAATGAGGGCTGGCTGGTGGGTTTTGATCAATTCGCAGGCTACGCGGCCGTTGGGGGCGGACAGCACCGGCGTCCCCAGCGTCCGCAGACTGGTTTCAAGCACGTTTAGAATCCCCGGCTCATCGTCTACGATGAGCACGGTCAATTCCGGGAAGTACTCTTCGGGATCACGCACCGTCACCTGCTTGCGTTGCCATGTTCCTTGAACGCTCCCGACCGTTGTCACATTATCGGCTTCTAGTCCGGCCAGAAGTTTCAACTCTCGCCGATAGAGGATGTCCTTCTGCCCTAGTTCGGGCATCAGGTTGACGAAATCGGCCGCGCGCGTTTGGTCGCCGATCTCCATCAAATACTCGACAATCTGCTTGGCGCGTCCGAAGGCTTCGTCAAACCGCCGCAACCGCAGGTTGGTTTCAAACAATCGGCGCCAGATGTCGAGCCGCATCTCACCGGAGGCGAGCCGTTCCGCCTTGCGGTAGTACAGCATGCCCTGCTCGAACTCCTGACGCTCAAGGTGGATGGCCGCCGCCCGAACCATGACCTCACAGGCTTTCTGTGGCTCGCCGCGTTCCTGATACAGTACGCTCAGTTCGTGCAACGCAGCCAAGTTGCGCGGCTCCTGCGCCAACTCACGTTCGTGTCGCTCAATAGCGCTGTTGAGCCGGGCATTGTCGAGCATGCCAGCAACCTGCGCGCGGGCGTTCAGAATGCGATCAAACAATCCCATGGCTACCTCTCTTCACTCTTGGTCGCAGTGAGGAAGCGGCGCAACCAGAAATAGCCTGTGTTTCCCACCGCGTCAGCCGTGACGCCTTGCAGCAGGTACAGGGCCTGTCATCGTGAACCAACACATATACATTGGTTGCTATCATGCCTGATTGAAGTTAGCTACGGCAACGTTGAGCGTGGAACAAGCAAACCCTGTTCAAGCAGTTCACGAACCAACAACAACGTTTCAAGGTCGTCTCGCAGCGCCTGACAGCAGGCTTCCAATGTCCGCGTCCCATCAAAGAGCCGGCGGATGGTCGCCAGCGCGGCGGCGAACTCCCCACCTCGCGTCATCTGCTCGGCGATTTCGGGATTCTCGTCAAAGCCCGGCTTGCAAACGAAAACCTCTTGTTGACGCGGTAGGCTCGTCAAAACCCGCTCGACCTCATCGAACCGACGAAACGCTTCCATCAACAACTGCTGCGGCGAAAGCTGAATCACCCGCTCACGCAGCATCGGCATGGCGCAGAAGGCGAAGTCCCCGTTCGTCCAACCGACTAGACGAAAGACCGCCCGCTCGGCGGATAAATCGCCGCACTCAGCATTGAGGATCACGCCGTCCCGGAAGTACAGGTAGGCCTGCTCACTGCCGGACTCAATCGTGAGTAAGCCCGTGCGACGGCCGGATTCCAAAATCTGAATGATTTCCGCTAGATTGACTTGTGACAGCCTGCCCTGAAAATCCACTGGCCGCCGAATCCGGCGCAAAAGATGTTTGACCCGGTAGCGGATTTCCGTCGGATGAAACGGCTTCGTCCAGTAGTCTTCGACGCCCAGCTCAAACGCCGCCACCCGTTCAACGTCAGAGCCGATGGCAGAGAGGCAGACAAACGGGACGCGGGCGTACTCCGGTTGCGACTTCACCCACTCGAAAAACTGGCTGCCGTCCATCCCCGGCATAGCAAGGTCGCTAATGATGAGCGAAGGCGCGTAGCGCTTAACCTTCTCGCAAGCGATGTGGCCGTTTGAAGCCGTGACAATGCGCGCGCCCAAGGTGCAGAGGGACGTTTCAAGCAACTCCAGCACCTGCGGGTCGTCATCCACAATCAGAATCGTTTGTCCCGGAAAATACTCATCAGCACTGCGTTGGGTGGTGGACGCCCGCCGCCATGTCCCGGCGGCGACGCCGCCGCCGGCGGCCTGACGCGGCGCAATACCAGCGATGCTTTCCAAAACCTGCCGGTATTCAGCGTCCCTTGCTCCCAAGTCCGGCAAAGCGGCCAAGAAGGCGCTAGCGCGCTTGAGGTTGCCGCGCTCAACCAACGCCTCCACAATTTGTTTGGCGCGCTCAAAAGCCTCGTCGTTGCGGCGCAGCTTGTAGCTTAGGTGGAACAGTTTGTGCCACAGGTCAAGACGGAGGTCGCCGGAGGCGAGGCGTTCCGCTTTGCGGTAGTTGATAAGCGCCTGTTCGGCGTCGCCGCGCTCCACAGCCGCCTCGCCAGCCCGACAGAAGGCGTCGCAGGCTTTCTGATTCTGCCCCTGTTCCTGATAGAGTCGCCCAACTTCCTGAAGCGTTGGCAGATGCTTGGGATCGGACTGCAGTATCCTTTCACACTGCTCAATCGCCGCCGCCAGCGCCACGGCATCTTGAACAGTCGCTACTTGGTCGCGTGTGCTTCGGATGTGATCAAACAGTCCCATGACGGTGCGGCCCCGGATGGCAAAATTTTGGTTAGCGCCGTCGTTCCCAACCGGCCGCAGCGCCACGCCGCCCTAATGTTTGGCGCGCACCACGCGGAAACCGCCGTTGAACCAGTAGTTCAGTGTGGGGTCGAACCGAAAACGCGCGGTCGGCCGGCACGGTACCGTACTAAAGTACCATGAACAACCGCGCAAGACCTTGTGCGTGCCACGGGGTGCGCCTTTTGGATTGGTTTGCGGCTCAGATGGATAGGGGCCGTACCAATCCGCGCACCACTCCCAGACGTTGCCCATCAGATCATAGATTCCCAACGCATTCGGCGGGCTTGTGCCGACTTCGTGCGGCGCGCCGCCGCTGTTGTAGCTATCCCACCCAATCGGACTGTTGCGGGCGACGTACTCCCATTCGGCCTCGGTCGGCAGGCGGTAAAGATCGCCAGTACGTTCGCTGAGCCAGATGCAGTAGGCATTAGCGTCGTCCCAACTGACACGCACCACTGGGTGGTTCGGGTAGTCAAGGAAATAGTTGCGCAACTTGGGAAAGTTCGGCTCTTCGGGGTACGGCCGGCGCGTTGCGTCGCAGAAAGCTTTGTACTGGGCGTTGGTGACTTCGTACTTGCCAATCTCAAAGTCGGAAAGCGTCACGCGGTGTACTGGCTGTTCGTCGGGTTGGCCGTTTGGGTCTCCCATGGTGAACGTCCCACCCTTGACGGCTACAAGAGGCGGCAAGGGAGCGGCGACGTCTTCCGGCGGAGCAGTCGGTGTCAGCTTAGGACGGTTCACCGTCGTCGCGCCCTGACGCAGCGCCTCGATGTTGGGGCGCGTCGCCGCGCTTTGCCCGCCGCCGAGCCGGAACTTGGCGACGATGCGGTACGTCGCCAGACCAATGACCAGCAACAGTAAGCAACTCATCCCGGCCAAAAAGAACCTGAAGCCCTTGCCGGTGGGTTTTTCGCCCGTTCCGCTGAGATCGGCGAACGCTTGCGCCAAACCGTCCACAAAGCCAGTGGGAGCGGTGGGGGCGGCTGGCGGCGAGGTGCGCCGCATGGCGGCTTCGTTGACGACAAAGCCAGTGCGCTCCGAGACGACTGGTAGGCTGCGTCGCGCCAATGTCGCCCGCGTCTCACGCCGTACTGGGGCCGTCTCGGCCGGCGGCGCTGGCTCGCCGGCGGTTTGGCGCGGCAACGCTGACGGAGCAGAAGCAAGCGACGGGGTAGGCGGAGGCATCGGTTCGGACGACGGCTCTAGCAGCGCCAGTAGGTCTCGAATGCGTTTCGCCCGACTTTGTTCATCGCGAGCCGTAGCTAGAGCAACCAACCGCGCAATCTCCACTGACACGGACAGATGGACGCTGCGCGGATCGGGGACGGGCGGCAGTTCTGAAGCCTCGTCGAAATCCGTACGGAAGTTATAAGTGGAACGGCGTTCCGGCGTCGGTTGTCCAGTGGCAAGCTGGTATAGAATCACGCCCAGTTGGTAAATGTCTTGGCGGATACCCTGCGCGACTTCCTCCGGCGTTGGCGACTTCGCCACCAACCGTGACTGCGGGATGCCACAATCAAGCACGCGCGGCGGTTGGTCGGCGCTGAGAATGATGTTTTCAATACGCAGTTCACGGCCATAAAAGGCACATTGCTCGTGCATGCCGTCCACAATCCGGGCGATGCCGAGAAACAATGCCAAGACTTCCTGATTGGGCAGCGGCCCGCCGTAGGCTTTGAGATAGTCGCTTAGGTTTCGGTTCATAGCCGCAGTCTCAGGCGCAGCTGGCGGAGGATCAAGCGCAGTCGGCATAAGTTTCTCACTGTCAGGGAAGGCTCTGGAGAGGACGTACTTCCAATCTACGTCTCCGAGAAAGCGTACTCAAGCATACACTTTAAGCGCACGTACACCCTTAGGAACACAGGAGTGAACCTTGCAGTCGCGCCAGCGTCGGCTTGAAGGCGGCTAGCCCTTTTTCTGTTCCCCGGCCGCAGCTTCAGCGTCCTCGGCTTTTTCCGCCTCAATCAGTACGTTGCGGTACGGCTCGGCCAGCCGAATGAGCGCCTTTGCCCGCAAACCCCGTAGGTATTCCTTGACTTTGGCGTCTGCGCGTCGCTGAGCAATGAGACGCTTGACCAGTTCACGCACTTCCACAAACGGCTTGACCGACGGCGGCCGCCGTGCGTCCAACCGCAGAATCTGGTATGCCTTTTCCAGCTTCAAAATGGGCGTGATTTCGCCCGGCTTAAGCTTATCAAGTTCGGCTTTGAACTCTGCAGCCAGTTGATCTTCCTTGTAGGGCGGGAGCTTGCCGCCCGCAGCGCGCGAGGCGCGTTTTTCGTCAGAAAACTTCTGCGCCACTTCGGCGAACGGCTTGCCAGCTTTGATTTCAGCGTACGCCTGCCGCGCTCGCGCTTCGGCGGCCAGCTGGGTTTCGGGTGTAAAGGCGATATAGATTTCGCTGATCTCCAGTTCGCCAGGTTCCGTGAAATCGGCCGTATGGGTGCGATAGTATTCCTCCGCCTCCCGGTTCGTCACCTGTTCAAGCAATACGCTATAGACATCCTGCCCATAAACGGCCTGACGCAGGAACTGGCCACGGTAACTGGCGCGAATGTCCTCCATCGAAAGCCCCTGCCGCTCCATAGCGGCGCGACAAGCGTCCAGATTTTCGAGGTTGTTTTGCTTGCACAGTTCAAGGATTGTCGCGTTAGTTTGCGCCTCGATTTCCGGCATGATGCCCATTTCTTCCGCCCGTTGGGCGATCAAACGCTCGTCAATCAGACTAACAAGTAGGCGCGGCTGCAAACGGGTGAAAACCTCCTCCTGTTTGGCTGGGTCGTTTGGGAACTGCTCCTGAAGATCGCGCCGCAAAGCCCGCTCCGCTCGCTGCAGCATCGAACGGGTGATAAGGTCTTTGTTGACGCTGGCCAGCGTTTCATCAATCACGATGGCTTCCTGGGCGGAAGCCGTCATTCGGCTGACCAGCGGCAAAGCGCCAACGCCAATCAGTAGACCGCAGCCTACCACCCACCACCCGGCATGAGTTTTGTCCCTCACGTGAGAACTCCCGTACCAGAAGGTTTTCCGTCAGCGATGGTCGCACGGAGCGGCCGTCGCCAACCGGGCATCCTACGTAAAACACTGGCTGGATGAAACCGTCCGCGCCACCGGCGGACGCTCCTCGGTGGTCGCCGGCGACGCAATCTCGCGCGGTCCCAACGCTAGGCCTAGAACGAACCATAGGGCCATCGCTACCTCGCCGTCGCCAAGGTTGAAATGCGCGACGCCCCCGACGGCGAAGCCGGCCAGCGCGCCAAGTGCACCCAACGCCACGCCGTCGCGGATGCGCTCCAGCAACCGTTCAAAATAGGTCAATAGCAGCCAGAGGTAGGCGGCCAGCGCTGGCAGGCCATACCACACGGCAATTTGTAGGTAGGTGTTATGGAAGTGACCCGGCGGCAGATCTCCGGCGGCGTACAGTCCCCATTCGGCGGCGTGCAGCTTGTCGCTCAGCCGCCCAACGCCGAACCACGGATGTTCGGCCGCTAGTTGCACCCCCTCCTGCCACACCACCAGTCGCCAAAACAGACTGCCCTCACGCACATCCGCCACCGCCATGCGCCGCAGCGCGTAGGCGTAAGCCAACACGCCGGCCAGCAAAATGCCCGCAATGACAAAGCCGACGACGACCCGCTGCGTACGCAGCGTTCCCTCGCGCCATAGCAGGTACAGCATGACACCCACGCTGACGATAAGGCCGCCGACCGGCCCGCGCGAGAGCGTCAACCACAGCGCCAACAACAGCAATCCGGCGGCCGCCCACAACCACCGTCGCACCGGTCGCGGCGCACGCCAGGCCATACCGACGGCGAGCGAAATCAAAATCTGGAGCACTTCGGCATAGGTGACATAGTGCGAGAAAAAACCGCTGGCGCGAAAATCACGCGCCGGTTCACTGACTTGAATGCCCAACCCCGCCGCGCCGAATCGCTCCAGCCGTTCGTTGAGCGCGCGCCGGTCAAGCTGTGCCGTGAGCGGCAATTCAACACGACGACCGGTGAGATGAACGGGCTGGTCGGATGACGGCGCACGCCGATGAAGCGCCCGTACAATGTCATCTGGCCTGTGAACCAATCGCCCATCCACCTGCAGCAACACATCCCCCGGCTGAAAATACGGCCGCAGCGGCGAATCCGGCGCCAGTTCAACGAGCCGAATGCCGACGCCAACAACCAACTGATAGCCGGTGTACAGGAGTCCGACCTGTGACGACGCCAACAGCACACAAGCCAGTCGCCAGGCCTGCGCGCGTGTCGTCACCCAGTGGGCCACCACGCCGCTGGCGGCCATAAACGCCACACTGCGGAGGCCGTCCAGACTCACCAGCGGTTCGTAGGAACGCAACGCGGACACCGTACACAGCGCGAAAAAGACGCCCAATGGCGGCCACCAATCGGACGCCCATCTTGCCGCCGGTTGGGGTAGGGCGTTACGCGGCGCGCCGGCAGAGCGCAAAAGCCATTCCAGCAACCAGAGCAACGCCAGCGCCAGCGCGCATCCCTGCGCGCCCGCGATAGAATGCGGTGCCGCCGCCGCAAACAGGAACAACAAACCGATGGATAACGGCTGAATGATTCGCTGGAGTCGTTTGTGCGCCTTATACAACATCGTCTATCCAAATCGTCTATCCGACGCCTTCCCCACACCGCCCGCGCGGTAACCACCAACGCCGTCGGTTCCGGGTTGGATTTGGCGGCGAGGCGGCGGTTGTGTCGGCGGCGGACGGATACTATGTTGCCGGGCAGGTAAAAAACAGCCTCTGCTGTTTCGTACGCCGCCATGAACTTCGTTTTTACAGACCGTTTTTTTGTTTTGTTCGCCGGCGGCTTCGGCGTGTTGTCGCTCGGCTGGATCAACCCGGCGTTTCTCTGGGTAGGCCTGTTGCTCGATCTGGCACTGCTTGGCGCGGCGCTGTTGGACGCCGCCCGTACGCCGCTACACGACAGCTTTTCCGCGCGTCGCCTGTGCGCCGACCGTTTCGCCATCGGCGACGGCAATCAGGTCACCATCGAGGTGCGGAATCACCGCCCACATCCGCTGACGTTGTGGGTGAAGGACGAACACCCGCCGGAGATGCAGGTTCGGGGGCGTGAACGCTCGTTTATGTTGCCGGCGCGGGGCTGCGCCACTATGCAGTACGAACTCACTGCGCCGGCGCGAGGGCGTTTTCATTTCGGCGATATCGCCGTCCGGGTGCTGAGTCCGTGGGGGTTGGTGTGGCGGCAAACATCCGTGCCGGCACAGGAATCCGTCAAGGTGTACCCTGATTTCCGCGCCGCCCGGCGACAGGTCATTGAGACCTATCGCATGGGTCGGATGGGTGAACGACGGCAACGTCTTCGTGGTCAGGGCCGAGAGTTTGAATCGCTGCGGGAGTTCGTCGTCGGCGATGAACTTCGCCATGTCGCCTGGGCGGCTTCAGCGCGGCGCGGCAAACTGGTGACGCGCCAGTACCAGATCGAGCGCGGCCAAAGCATTATGCTTATGCTGGACTGCGGTCGCCTGATGACGGGCCGCATCGGCGAGCGCACCAAACTTGATTATGCGGTCAATGCGGCGTTGGCGCTGGCGTACGTCGCCGCCGCCGGCGGCGATCACGTTGGAATGCTGACGTTTACGCGCCGCGTGGACGGCTTCCTGCCGCCTAGAGCCGGGGCTGGGCAGTTGCGTGAAATTCTGGAGCTTTTACACGACGTGCAACCACAGATGATTGAACCGTCATACGCACGCGCCTTCTCGCACTTGAACCGCTACTGCCGGCGACGGTCATTGGTGATCCTCCTGACGGATGTGGTGGATGCCGACGCTTCAGCCGACCTGCTGGCGCCTACGGCGACATTAGTACCGCGTCATCTGCCCTTGATTGTCGCCATTGGAGACCGAGACCTGCGGGCGTTCGCTCGGGCGATACCGGCTTCGCTTGACGAGGTGTACGCCCAGTCCGTCGCCGAAGAACTGCTGACTCAACGCGAACAGGCCCTCAACCGGGTGATCGAGCTGGGCGGCCTAGCGCTAGATGTTCCCACCGGACAGCTTTCCGTGGCGCTCGTCAACCGCTATCTCGATGTCAAAACCCGCGGCCTGCTGTGATTTCCCTAGCCGCGCACGATTTTGTATTTCTTGTAGTCCACTTTGAAGCTCGCGTCCGGGACAGCCTGAAGGCGAATGTTTGTTAAGACAATCGTGGTGTAGTCGCTGCGCGTGTGTAGGATTTGCTTAACTGGCAGCCAGTTCCGGTGGGAAACCCACACTTCGAGCCGTGTGTACTGGCTTTTCCCTTTCGGCCGCAGCACCAGTTTTGTCGTCGCCTGACCATCCAGTGTTTCTTCCCCGTCCAAGGCCGCCTCAAAGTTCTCGGAGAACCGCTGAGCATCCGTGAGCACGGTCAGTAGACCGGTCGAAGCGGTCTTTTTGGCGATTTCGCTTGTCGTGCTCACAAAGGCCTGATTAAGCGCTGGTTCGATCAAAACGGCTTCGTCGCCGTTGACGACAACGGTCTTCGACTGCGGTTCGGTGTAGTCAATCCGTAAACGACGAACATTGCCGCGCGTACTGAAGCGCAGCGTACCAACTTGGCGCGGCTCCTGTACGCCAAGCTGTGTGTTAACGCGCTGGTGCGTCACCGTCGCCTGAAGGCCACTCAACCGTTGGCTGGCCGCCTGAAGATTCTTGACGACAGTTTGGAGATCAACCCGTCCGGCGCGAACATCACCCGCCGCCAAGCCGATTACGACGGCGCAAACCGCCGCCAAGCACCCCACCCTCATCTGTCGCCGGACACACCGCTTCGTCGCCACAGCCGCGTCCAAAACCCTAAGTTTCATAGGCGTCCCTAACCCCTTGTTGTGCCGGCGCGCCCTACGGCGTGAACGACTCATGGTTTCACCGGCTCCAACGCTTCAAACCACACATGATAGCCGGCGATGCGTTCGCCGGATACGTCGTTGACGTGCTCAAAATGACGGACGCGCACAGGGCGCTTCCAACGCGCCTCGCCGACCCTTTCCAGCGCCGCCTGCAAGGTTTCGGACGGCGGCGCTTGCCCTAGTTCAGCTGTGCTGATGAACTCCGGCGGCCCGCTGTTGCCTAGATACGCAGCCGCCCGGCGGCGCGCGGCAGGTCGTTCATCAAACCAGCTCGATGGAATAAGAAAGATAAAGGCAAGGATGAGGCAGCACAGGACATCGTACTGCCACGTGCCACGTTCGTATTTCCACAGCACAGCCGCTTTGATGGCGCGAAAAAGCCGGTTCATCGAGCGTTGTTGGGCCGATCGGCGATGATTTTCCCGTCGCGCAGGGCGATGATCCGCGAGCCGACCGCCGCCGCCTCCGGGTTATGGGTAATCAGAATCACGGTTTGTTGCAGCTCCTGATTCAGTCGCTTCAGCATATCGAGCACAATCTGCGAGTTTTCGCTGTCGAGATTGCCGGTCGGTTCATCAGCCAGCAGGAGCTTCGGACGATTGATGAGCGCCCGCGCCACGGCGACTCGCTGTTGTTCTCCCCCGGATAGTTCCAACGGCTTGTGATGCAGTCGGTGCTCTAAGTTGAGCAGGCGAAGCAGTTCCCGCCGATGCGCCGGATCGCTTCCGTTGACGCCCCGAATGCGTTCCGCCAGACGCAGGTTGCCTTCCGCCGACAGCGTTGGAAACAGGTTGAAACGCTGGAAAACAATTCCGATTTTTTGGCGGCGAATCGCCGTTCGTTCTCGGTCGCTGACTGTCGCCAAATCCTGACCGTCAATCAGCACAGAACCGCTCGTTGGGCGGAGCAACCCTCCGAGAACATGAAGCAAGGTGGATTTTCCCGAACCGGACTGGCCGACGACGGCGACGAACTCACCTTGCCGGACAGAAAAAGTGACATTGTCCAGCGCCCGGACGGCGACCCGTCCGACCGTGTACACCATCGTCAGCGATTGGACGGCGACCACCACCGGCGCGGAAGCGTCTGCTTGGGCAACCGTTGCGTCCGGCGGGCTTTCAGGATTGGGCATCAAGGTCTATTACTTTCAGATTCTGGTCATTTGTCAACGTAAAAACATCCTCCGGCAGCGACGCCGGGTTGATTTCCGGCGACTGAAACACCACGCGCAGCGCATACCCTTCCGCTGGACGTACGATACGCACCCAGTCCGGCAACAACTTATGTGAACCGTCGGCGGCGGCGTAGCCGCCGAATTCCGACATCGTGCTCAGCGCGCCGCCCTCATCAAACACTTCCATCCGCATCAACGGCGTCCCCGGCCGAGTTCGGTCAAACCAGTACGCAAAGCAGGGTCGCCACTGCCCAGCTTGGTTTCGCTGCGCAACATAAAGCAAATAGTAGGTGCGTGTCACCCACACGGAACGCGACCCAATGGTTTCTAGTTCGTCGCGGCGCGTTTCAAACACTGACCAACTGGCGTCCGGCCCAGACGGCGGAATAGGGGGTGGCAGCAGCGGCACAGACAGGTGCTGAGGACGCAAGCCGGCGAAGACACTAACATCCCGCCGTCCGGCGGCGGCAGACGACAGGTTGTTGTACGTCTTGTGGTTGGAGCCGCGAATAAACGCCCGGCGGTCGGCCGGATAAAAGACGGCGACCGTGAAGCGTTCGCCGTCCGAAGTCATGTCCGCCAGCGAACCGAGCAACGACGCTTGCACTTGTAAACGGATAAACTGCGGACGCCGCAGCACCAGCGCCCCACCGGCCGACGGGTAGGCTCGCCCGACGCCGCGCTCGGCCTCACGGTAGTCGGTGAACTGGAGCTGTACGGCCGTCCGTACGGCCTGCAACTGCTGAAGATAGGCGATGCGTCCCGCCAACTGGGAAGCCGTCACCGGCGGTTCCAGCGGGAGCAGACGCGGCAATGTCACCCGTGAAGTCACACATCCGCCGGTGGACGCCCACACCAGCCACAGCATCAACCACCGCCGCCATACGCCGCCCATCTTCACAAAACGGTCACCTCAACTACGGCGGTCAATCGGATAGACGACGACTTTGCGCTCATCGCCCTGCCCGACGCTTTCCGTCCGTACACCCGGCTCAGTGGCGAGCGTTAGGTGAATAATGCGGCGTTCGGCCGCATTCAAGGCGCTGAAGGTGAACGGCTGGCGATACTTTCTAACCTGTTCGGCCGCTGTCCGCGCCATCAGTACCAACTCCCGCTCGCGGCCGGCACGGTAGCCGTTGGCGTCCAAGCGAATTGACCAGCGACCGGAGGCCTGATGGGCGACCAGCCGTTCCAGTAGGTGTTCTAGGGCGTTGAGCACTTCGGCGCCGCGCGCCAGCAATACTCCGGCGTCCGCGCCGGCGAAGTTGACATGCCAGACGCCAGCCTGTTCGTTGATGGTGAACACCAGCTGCCACCCACTGTACCGAATAAGGCCGACCAAAAAATCATTCAACAGCGGCGCAAGGCCGTCGTCGTCACGAACCGGCGTCAGTTCAGATAAAAGGCTCCCCGACATGATGCAGTTGGCGATGACATGCGCCCGGCCGCCGTCCAACCGCTGGCGGCGGCGGAACCGTCAAGCCGGACGTGGATTGAATTTCTTTTTGCCTTTGCCGTCCGCCGCCCCGCCGGTCGGCGCCGCTCCGGCCGGCGTCTCCGCCGTCGGCAGCGGCGGCAGCATGCGGTTGATGATAAGCTGCTGGGTAATCCCGACGATGTTGCCCGCCATCCAATAGACCACCAAACCGCTCGGCGCGCTCCAGAAAAACAGCGCCGCAAAGACAATTGGCATCACCCACACGATGATTTTGCGCTGCATTGCCACGGCAGGGTCTTCCGGCCCGGGTGGTTGCGGCATCAGGTAACTTTGTCCGATCTGCGTCACACACAAGACGACCGGCAAAATATGCCACGGGTCCGGCGCGGATAAGTCCGTCAGCCAGCCGATGAAAGGGGCTTGCCGCAAATCAATCGAAAGCTGAAGGTACACATAGATGGCGACAAAAATCGGTAGTTGCAGCAGAAGCGGAAGGCAACCCATAATCGGAAGACTGTCCTTCATGAGCTGAAGTTGCTCCCGCTGGAGTTCCAGCATGCGCGGGTCGTCCATCCTGACCTTCTGTTCCTGCAAGCGCTTTAGTCGTTCGGCCAGTTCCTTGTGACGCGGGGCATGCACCGCCACTTTGCGGAAGGAAACCGCAGTCTTCCAGCGCAGCGGGAACAGCAGCATATTGACGACGAACGTTAGCAAAACAATCGCCCAGCCGTAGTTCTGCGTCTGCGCGTAGAAAAACCGCAGCAACCAATCCAGTGCCGGAATCAGCGGACGCACGAAAAAGGCCAGCCAGCCGTAGTCGTTCAGTTCGCGCAAATCAATGTCAAGACCACGCTCTGTTTTGAGCAGCCGGCTGACCGAGGCTAAGTACGTCCGATCCTTCGGGCCGATGTAAATGATGTTGTTAGCGCCGCTGCTGGTCGGGACATCCAAAAAGGCATACTCTCGCTTGATGTCACGCCCTTGAAAGCGTGTTGTCGCATCCCGCCGACTGAGCTGCACCACCCCCGGCGCAGGCGGAATGGCTGCAAAAGCGAAGTAATGATCGGTCAGGGCGCACCACGCCGTATTGGGCTTGGCGAGGTACACCGGCTTCTCCGCATCGGGCGGGGTCGCTGTGATGGAACTAAACGACGTAAAGACGGCATTTCCGCCGACCACCGTCACCGCCTGCGGCGGCGTATGCGTGTAGCCGTCATACTCGGCGAACGCTTGATCGCCAAAGTTCGGCCCGACGCGAAACGCCAGTGGCTGGGGCGCGCCATCTTTGGTCAACTCGGCGACGAAATCAAAGTCATAGCGTCCGCCGCGAATGACATACCGCTTGGCGACCCGGTACCCACGTTCACCGGTCAGGGTAAACGCCAACGTCGCCGTCTGTCCGTCTGTCACGGTCAGCGTATCTTCAGCCACGCCTTCAACTTGATAGCGGCTGCGGTTGAGGTAGTCCGTCAGTTCGGCGTTGTCCGGCAAACGCAGTTCAAAAGCCGCGCCAAGCTCGGTGGTTGTTGCGCCGGGGTCGCCCCGCCGGGAAGTCGTCGTCAGCACCTCCAGCTCGGACTTGCCGTCGCCGGCGCGAAGCGTCCGTCCGTTCGGCAGGGCTTTGAGGATGAAGCGTGTCAGCACGCCGCCCCGATTGGAGAACGTCGCGCGCCACAGAGGCGTTTCAACCGTGATATCGCGGGCCGGGGCGTCGGTTGGGGCCATGCCGGCTTGACTGGACAGCGATGCCGTGCCAGCCGGTAGATCAGCGACAGGAGTCGCCCCACCGCCCGGTGTAGACGCCGGGTTGCCCGGCGGAGGCGGCGGCGCGAAGTAATACTGCCAAACCAGCATAACCGCCAGCGACAGGGCAAACGCAAGGGCGACGCGGGATCTCTCGTTCATGAAGCTACAGAGCTACCTTTCACGCGCGACGGGGTATGGATGCACGGCGTTCCGATTCGGAAGGTCGGGAACCGGATCGTAGCCGCCCCGACAAAAAGGATGACAGCGCGCCAACCGCCGAACGCCGAGCCAACCACCGCGGATGACGCCGTATCGCGCAATCGCTTCAGCGGTGTAGTGTGAACAGGTTGGCTGAAACCGACAAACCGGCGGCATCAGTGGCGCAAGCAAGAACTGGTACGCGCGAATCAACAGCAAAGCGACTGACTTCACCATGGCAGCTTCAGCCGGATGGGAACAGCGCCGTCAATCGGTCTGCGCCGACGGATCGCCGCCGGACAATTTGGTGAGCTTGGCCATTAGACGCACAAACTCCTGCTCAACCAGTGCATACTTGGCCGTCGTCAGTTGAAACTTGGCGTTGATGACCACATCCCACCCCGCCGGCAACGCGGCGCGATGTCGCCGAAAAACCTCGCGCAGCAACCGCCGACATCGATTGCGCACCACCGAGGATTTAGACAGTTTGCGGCTCGTCGTGACGCCAAGGCGCGTCCGGCCAAGCCGGTTCGGCGCAACGAATATCGTAAACAGTGGTGAATGCAACTGTTTTCCGTGGCGATACACCCGCTGAAAGTCACGGGTCTTGAGTAGCCGATCCTGCTTGGTAAACCGACAGGAAACACGAGGCGCAGGACGCTCGACATCGGTCACACGAGTCCAACCGCTGTCTCAGAAGCCGTAGTGTTTCACCGTCAAACGCTTACGGCCCTTGGCGCGGCGGCGCTTGAGCACGTTGCGGCCGCTCTTCGTCTTCATGCGCTCGCGAAAGCCATGCGTTTTCGCCCGCTTACGGTTGTTCGGCTGATACGTACGCTTCATCCCCGATGACTTCCTTTCCTCCAAAAATAACGCAGAACGCCAGCGCCGACAGCAGCCCGCCATGACGACGAAAGTCGCCAAGGGTAGCGACTTGTAACCCCCAACGTCAAGCGACAGGGCTTCTCCTGCACAGCCTACCGGGGGGTCAACGTGACGGCGCGGGCGGCGCCGAAGCCGGTTTCTCCGGCGGCGGCGGTGGTTCAACCGGCGATGGCTTCCACCAGAACCGTGTGACGTCATTGAACATGACGAACACCATCAGCAGCATCAACACAGCGAACCCTGCCTGATTGAAGCGTTGCTTGACCTCATCCGTTAGCCGCCAGCCGATCCACCCGGCGATGGCCTCAAGCGCCAGCAAAAAGATGTGTCCGCCGTCCAGCACCGGAATCGGCAACAAATTGAAGATGCCTAGGTTGAGACTGAGCAACCCCATGATAAAAAACAAGCCTTCCAGCCCGCCGAACTTCACGGCGTCGCCCGAAGCCTTGGCGATGCCGATGGGGCCGGAAAGCGTCTCGGACACCTTTCGTTCCCCGCGAAAAATCTGCCGAAACGCCTCGCCTGTCAGCACGATGAAGCGAATATTCTCCTGAACGGCGTACTGCGCTGCGCCAAGCAGCGACTTGCGTTCCTTGACCAGCGGCAGGGGTGGCGGCGGGACGGGGACAAAGCCGATGCGAATTTCACCGTCAATCCGCTTCGGCGTCAGCCACAGCTCAATGATTTGACCTTGACGCTCCACCGTCAGCGCCACGCGCCGGTTTTCATACGCTTGGAGCGACTGCTTGAACCAGTCAAAGTTGGGGATCGGACGACCGTCAAACGTCAGGAGCCTGTCCTGCGGCTGCAGGCCAGCCTGCGCCGCTGGCGTTCCGGGCTGAACGGACGCCACCACAGGCTGCGCGGCGGGAATGTCCTGCGGCAGCAGGCCGGCCTCGCCGATGATGTTGCCTGCTTGTTGACGCGCTTTGGGCACAAGTGTCAGGTCAATCCGCCGTCCAGCGCGTTCAACCGTCACGGCGACCGGTTTGCCGTCGTTGATGGCGGTGTAATCGCGCACCTTGCTCCATGTTGGCGACTCAACGCCGGCGAACTTGACGATCCGATCGCCGGGCTGAATGCCGGCCTCCTCCGCCGACGATCCAATTGGCACGGCCCCGACCACAGCTGGTTGGTTCAGGTAGGCCGGCGCTTTGAAGAAAAACAACCCAATGACAAAGGGAATCGCCAGCGCTAGAAGAATGTTCATGGCTGGGCCGGCGACGAGAACAAGCAACTGATGCCGTTTGGGGCGCATTAGGTAAGCGTCGGGATGCCGCTGCTGCGCCGCTTCTTCCTCCGGATCCATTCCCGTAATCTTGACGTACCCGCCAAGCGGCAACAGCGACAACCGATAATCGGTTTCCTTCCACTTGAAACCAATCAAACGCTTCCCAAAGCCGACGGAAAACACTTCCACCTTCATGCCAAGCCATTTGGCGGCGGCGAAGTGACCGAATTCGTGAACGACCACGGTTGTACCCAGAACAACCAAAAACGCCGCCAGCATGACCAGTGTTTCCCCGGTCAGAAAGCCAGCGCCAAACCAAAGCGCCGCCAGCATGGTGATCATAGGTAAAGCTTGTGAACCTCCATGTCGCTTTACAGGACAGTCTCCCACTGTAACATAGCCGCTTGGCGACTCCCCAAGCCTCAAACCCGCTTAGGCGCATACGATGGACGACTTGACCGAAAGCGCCACCGCGACGCAACCCCGGTCGCTAGGCGCTCATCTTCACAGCCGTAGCAAGCTATTTCTTGAGGAGATGCGCTGAACCGCCATGCCGCTGCCGACAAAGCGTATCCTGACCGGCTTCGTGTCGGCGTCGCTTCTGGCGCTCGGCCCGCTTCAAGCCGGCTTCGCTGAAATGGATGACCAAGAAAAAATTCCCGTCGTCATTCAGAAAGCCCAGAAGCAGGGTGATCCGGTCGAGTTTCTTCTCCCGACGCCGGATGGGACAACGCTCGACGCCGAAAAGTTGCGCGGCAAGGTGGTGCTCTTATGTTTCGCCGCGCATGGCAGTTCGCTGATGCGCCCGCTGCTTCGGCAGATCAACAACCTCGCCGACGCCTACTCGCAAGTGACCATATGCTTGATTCTCACCAACGGACGACAACCGCGCGACCGTGATTTTTTGAGCGACGCCGACCTGAAGGCTTGGCGCGACCAACAGCAAATTGCCTATCCGCTCGCCCGTGATCCGCACGGAACGATTCTGTTCCAACGTCTGAACCTGTCGGTGCTGCCCAGTTTCGTTCTTCTGCGCAAGGACGGCACGGTGGCGCTCAAACGCGAGGGAATTGACCCGACGACTTCGCTGGTTGACAGCCTGCGCGCCGACCTCCGGGATGCGATACAATCCGAGTAGAACTACGCCGGAGAACCTTGCGCGCCGCCGCGTTGAATAGAACGTCTTTTCCCACCTATGTCGTCCGCTGGTGACGCTCCGTCCTTGAAACAACCAGCTGCGCAGAACACCCTGCGCTTCCTGTGGTCGGCGCTGAGACGGCTCGATTGGCGCGCGCGTGTGCGTCTGCTCTACATGCTGTGGCTCGGCCTGTGGTTTGTCGCGCCTTATGTCCTCCGGCGGCTTGACGCCAAGCAGTCGGCAAGTCGGCTGGGTGGCGCACGGTGGCTGCGCCGCCTCTTACGCCGTTTCGGGCCGTTGGGGACGGACGCCGCCTTTCATGCCGGACAGGCCGAACGATTGTGCGCTGTCTTTATCAAACTCGGCCCAACATTCATCAAAATTGGGCAAATGCTCTCAACGCGAACTGATCTCCTGCCGCTGCCATACGTGCAGGCACTGACCGCTCTACAGGACGAAGTGCCGCCGTTCCCAACTGAAGTCGCATGGCGGCGCATCACGGAGGAACTCGGCCAACCCCCACAGGCGCTCTTCCGGCGTATCGAGCCGCGCCCGCTGGCGGCCGCCAGTCTCGGACAGGTTCACCGCGCCCAGTTGCCGGACGGCACAGAAGTGGTCGTCAAAATCCAACGACCGCATTTGGCAGACATCATTCGACTTGACTTTCAAATTTTGCGTGTGCTGGCCGCGTATCTCGAACGGCGGCCGAAGTGGCTGTCTGGTGTCAAAGGCGCGGATTGGAGCGGCATCGTCGCAGAGTTTGAGGCAATGTTGCAGGAGGAAATGGACTACGAGCGGGAGATGGAAAACGCCGCGCAGTTTCGCCGCAACTTCGCCGGATGGCAAAAGGAAGTCTATCTGCCGCGCGTTTACCCTGAACTCTCCAGCCGGCACGTCATCACGATGGAGTACATCGCCGGCGTTAAACCAACGGACGCCGAACAACTGCGCGCTGCCGGGTTCGATCCCATGCAGAAGATGACGCTGCTGGTGCGAACCTACCTCAAGCAGTTGCTGGAGGACGGCTTCTTCCACGCCGATCCGCATCCGGGCAACCTGCGCATCATGGCGGACGGCCGGCTGGCGTTCTTCGACTTCGGGATGGTTGGGCGCATCACGGACGAGATGCGCTTGGGATTGCTCAGTGCATTCTTTCACATCATAGACCGTGACTTGATGGGGTTGGTCGGCGACGCCGTCGCACTCGGCTTTTTGCAGCCGGGTTACGATCCGACGGTTTTTCAAGAGGCGGCCGCCGGCGTTCTGGCGCAGTACAAGGGGAAAAAGCTCTCACAACTGACCTTTTCCGAACTCAACGCAACCGTCTCCGGCTTGCTGTATGAGTACCCCTTTCGCATTCCAGGAAGCTTTACCTTCGTTGCTCGCGCCCTAATAACGCTCGAAGGCATAGGGCAAAGCCTTGATCCTACCTTCCGTCTGTTCGAGGTCGCGCGCCCTCACGCCAAGGAATTTCTGCTCAAGCGGGCGACAGCCCACGTCCGCGACCAAGTCATCGGCAAGTTGCTGCGCGGCGAAGACGTCAACATCGGGTGGGAAAAAATCTGGAATGTGGCGCGGTTGGCCTACCGGACATACTTCAAGCGCCAACCGGCGTCCCTCCCCGCCGTTACCGGCGGCTCGCCCAGCGCAGCGGCTTCCAACCAACAAGCCGGCGACGGTGTTTGACACGCCTGGCGTGCGCGTCTCCAGCGGCTGACGTTGGCGCACCAACTCTGTGCAGAGTCGCAGCGATGTTTTGACCTGCAACACGCGACGGCGTCGCCCGCTGGTGGGTCAACCCGCCGCCTTGAAAAGGCGGAGGCGACGCTCGTACGTAAACTTGTTGTCAACATTTGGTGTTAGCGGAACGCCGAACGGCGGGCTGGAAACCCGCTGACGCTGGCGGAACATCCAGCGTCCGTTCCGGCACAGCCGGTGGACGGAGGCGTTAGCTAAAGCTTAGCTTGGCTTATTAGTCTGATTTTGTGTAAGGAATTGTTGCCTAAATGTCTGCCCAACCCAGCCCGCAATTTGTTAATCGGCTCATCAGCGAAACCAGCCCCTACCTGCTGCAGCATGCGCACAACCCCGTGGATTGGTATCCCTGGGGCGAAGAAGCGCTGGCGCGCGCCAAGGCGGAAGACAAGCCGATCCTGCTCAGCATCGGCTACTCAGCCTGCCACTGGTGTCACGTCATGGAGCATGAGTGCTTTGAAAACCCTGAGATTGCAGCGCTCATGAACGAGCTGTTCATCAACATCAAGGTTGACCGTGAAGAACGCCCTGACCTTGATACGATTTACATGAACGCCGTCCAGTTGATGACTGGCCGCGGCGGCTGGCCGCTCACGATATTTCTGACGCCGGACGGCGAGCCATTTTACGGCGGGACATACTTTCCGCCGGAGGATCGCGGCCGGATGCCGGGTTTCCCACGCATTCTGCGCTCCGTGGCGGACGCCTACCGCCAACGCCGCGCCGAACTGCGGGAGAGCATCGCCGAAATCACCGCCGAACTGCGCCGCCTGCATGAGCCACTGGACGGCGCGGGCGTGCTGTCGCCGCAGATTCTCCATGACGCCTACCGGCGCGTGGCGACGCGCTTTGATCACGTTCACGGCGGCTTCGGCGGTGCGCCGAAGTTTCCCAACTCGATGCTGTTGTCGTTCCTTCTGCGGTACTGGCGCCGAACAGGCGAGTTGCACGCCATTGAAATGGTCGAACTCTCGCTCGACAAGATGGCGGACGGCGGCATCTACGATCATCTGGGCGGCGGCTTTCACCGGTACTCGACGGACGACCACTGGCTTGTGCCGCACTTCGAGAAAATGCTCTACGACAACGCACTGCTGGCGCGCACCTACCTTGAAGCCTGGCAGGCGACCGGCAAACCGCGTTACCGGCAGGTGGTCGAAGAAACGCTGGATTACGTCGTCCGCGAGATGACCGCGCCGGATGGCGGTTTCTACGCCACGCAGGACGCCGACAGCGACGGTGAAGAAGGCAAGTTCTTCGTCTGGACGCCGGACGAGATTCACGCCCTGCTTGACGGGCCGCTGGGCAGGGCCGAAGCCGAGATGGTGTGTCGGTACTTTGATGTCACGGAGGCGGGTAACTTCGAGGGCACAGGCAAGTCGGTTCTCAGTACGCCGCTTTCGATTGAAACCGTCGCCCGGCTCAAGGATGTGACGCCGGAAACGCTTGAAGACGTCCTGAAGCGCGCCAAGCGAATCTTGTTTGAGGCGCGTGAGCGGCGCGTCAAACCGGGCCGCGACGAGAAACGCCTCGCTGCTTGGAACGGCCTGATGCTCTATGCCTTTGCCCGCGCCGCCGCTGCCCTGGGACGCGACGACTATCGCGCCGTCGCTGAGCGCAACGCCGAATTCGTTCTGGGGACGATGTACTGTGACGGCGTCCTCTATCGCTCACACAAGGATGGACAGAATAAGTTCCCCGGCTACCAAGAGGACTACGCTTGCTACGCTGAGGGTCTGCTGGCGCTCTACGAACTGACGGGACGACCAAAGTATTTCGTCGCCGCGCGTGAACTGACCGATGCCATGCTGGTGCAGTTTGACGACCCGGAAGGTGGGGCGTTCTTTTTCACCGGCGACCGGCATGAACGGCTGATTACGCGCGTCAAGGATGTGTTCGACAATGCAACGCCGTCGGGCAACTCAGTCGCCGTGGACGTACTGTTGCGTCTAGCGGTCTTGACTGGTGAGACGCGCTACCGCACACGCGCGGAGAATATCCTGCAAACGCTTTCCGGTTCGCTTGCCAAGATGCCGTCGGGGTTTGGGCAACTGCTGTGTGCGCTCGACTTCTACCTAGCCGATGTCAGGGAGGTGGTCATCGTCGGGCCGCCGACTGCGTCGGAAACACAGGCGCTGCGGCGGGTGGTAGAGGAAACATTTCGCCCGCACCGCGTCGTGGCGTTGGTAGACCCGGACGACGCTGACCACGGGCGGCAGGTTGCCTTAGCGGCGCGGCGCACTATGCAGGGCGGCAAACCCACGGCTTACGTTTGCCGGAATTTCACTTGCCAATCGCCGACGACTTCCCCGGATGAACTTCGCAACCAACTGGCGTAAGCCAACCGTACGGCGATGATGGAACGCATCCTTGAACCGGAAGTCATGGACACGGCGGAGGAAGCCGCCGACTACGACGCCATGGACTTCACGGAAGTCAACACCGCCTTTGCGGAGGCGTTCGTGGCGCTGGGCTTCCGGTCAGGACGGGTGCTGGATGTGGGGACGGGGACGGCGCGCATTCCCATTCTCATCGCCGAACGGTTGCCGGATGTGACGATTGTCGCCGTAGATTTGTCGGCTGAAATGCTCAAGCTCGCCGCGCGTCATGTTGCGGCGGCCGGACTTGCCACGCGGATTGAACTCCACCTAGCGGACGCCAAGCGGTTGCCCTTCCCAGAGGCGTGTTTTGACGCCGTAGTGTCGAACAGCATCGTGCATCACATCCCCGATCCGGTCGTAGTCTTGCAGGAGATGGGGCGCGTCGCCAAGCCTGGCGCGGCGCTGTTGGTTCGGGACCTGCTGCGACCGGAGACGCCGGAAGCGGCTGACGCGCTCGTGAATCGCTACGCCGCCAATGACTCGCCGCGCCAGCGAAAGCTGTTTCGAGATTCCCTTGGCGCGGCGCTGACATTGGAAGAAGTCGTCGCCGCCGCGCAGAAAGCGGGCTTAGCGGACGTGACCATTGCTCAAACAAGCGACCGGCACTGGACGCTTATGCGAAAGCCGACACAAGACCGAACCAGCGCAAGAGCGCAAGGGAAATAACAAACCAATCTAGCGGCGATTACTTAGCGCCTAGAACGCTTGCGTAGGCGGACGCTTCGGCTTGCCGGACGGCGCTATCCGCGTATATGGGAGAGCGCCAGTGGCGGCTTCGCTTTCACGTAAGAAAAGGCATAGACTTTCATGACTTAGGTCGTTTCGATACGCTGCGCCCCCGATTCGCCGTGTAACAATTTGTTTCCGCATGACCTATTTGCAGTTTCATCTCTACTTCAGCTTGCCGCTGCTTTTGGCGACGGCGTGGCTGGCGCGCGGCAAGTTCTCGCGCGCTCATGCGCGCTGGCTGGGTTTGGTGTGCCTGATTGTCTTCGTTTTCACCACGCCATGGGACAACCATGCCGTCAAGCTGGGGATTTGGGACTTCCCCGAAGACAAGATTCTATTCCGCGTCTGGCGACTGCCCATTGAGGAATACGGCTTCTTCCTCCTGCAAACCCTAAGCGTTGGACTCTTGACCATCGCTCTGTTACAACCGCGCCGAACGCCGCCCTCAGAGGAGAAGCAAGCATGAAAACCAACTACCTCTTCCACTTGCTGGGCTGGATGCTACCCATCGTCATTCTCCAGTGGGCGATTGGCTGGCGCATTCTGGCGCGCAATGCGCGGGCCGTTTTCCTGCCGGTCATTGTCATCGGCGCGTACTTCGTCATCGCCGACTCGTTGGCGATCGCCGAAGGCATCTGGCTGTTCGACGCCAATCAGATTCTGGGCGTCCATTTCGGTGTTGTACCGCTCGAGGAGGTCATTTTCTTCTTCCTGACAAGTCTGCTGGTGTCCCAGAGCCTTGTGTTGTTTTTACCGAAAGAGCTGCGCGCATGAGGATTCATCGCTATCTTGTCTATGGCGCGGGGGCAGTCGGGAGCGTCGTTGGCGGCCGCCTGCACCACGCCGGACGCCGAACCTGCTTGATAGCGCGGCCGGCGCACGTAGCGGCCATCGCCGCCCATGGACTCCGCCTTGAAACAGCGACTGAAACCCTGACGCTCAACGTACCGGCTGTGACCGGACTGACCGAAATTGAGCCGGAGGAAGGCGACGCCATCTTGCTGTGCGTCAAGGCAACGCAGACAGCGGCCGCCGTCGCGGACATCACCCGCCATTTCCCACCACCGACGCCGGTTTTCTGCCTGCAAAATGGCGTCGCCAACGAGGCTGTTGTCGCGGAGCGGTTCACCAACGTCTATCCCGTCCTTGTTCTGTTCAACGCTGTGCTGCCCGAACCCGGCCGTGTCGTTTTGACCATTGTTGATTTTCTCGCCGTCGGGCGCTTTCCCACGGGCGTAGATGCGCTGACGGCGCAGGCGGCGGCTGACTTCACGGCGGCTGGGCTGCCGACGCGCGAACACCCCGACGCCATGGCTGTGAAATGGGGCAAGCTCATTGGCAACCTCAACAACGCGCTGCTGGCGGTGACGGACTACTACTGGCAAAAGGCGTTTGCCGACCCAGACATGCTCGCCATGATGCGCGCCGTGATGGACGAAGGACTGCGCGTACTGGCGGCGGCCGGCGTCTCTCCGGCGGATGTGACGGGCCGCTTCGACATCCGCGCGCAAGTTGAAGCCTTTGCGGCGCGGCAGGCTGAGTTCTCTGATGTCCCCCCGGCGCAACGGGGCTATCCGTCCATGTGGCAAGACCTGCACCTCCGCCGACCGGAAACGGAAGTCGAGTACCTCAACGGCGAGATTGTCCGTTTGGGCGAGCGGTATGGCGTTCCGACGCCGATTAACCGGGCGCTTGTCGAAGCTGTGCAAGAATCGGTGCGGACGGGGCGGGGCGTTGGGCAGTTTCCACTGGAACGCCTCCGCGAGCGCATCGCCCGAAACGCCGCCGCATAGAGCGTTTTGAGCTGTGCGTCCGTGCGGAGACTGCAGTGCCTTTGCCGGTGCGGCGCTGATTTTCATGGCGCTGATTTTTCCGTTGCATCGCGGCTTGGTTTCGGCCTAGAGTGTGAGTGAATGATGCTTCATTCAGCGCGCGGCTCCGGCGCGCGTATTCTGTCCCTGTACAAGTCGGTTCTCCTTCCAAGGCTGCAACGTTATGGCGCGACCGGCGACGCCCCGCACGACCGAAAAACCAGCCGCCCTGCCGCTTAGGGGCGACAGTGGCAAAGACAGTGGCAAATACGACACCATTCTGCGGGCGGCGGTGACAGTTTTCGCCCGCAACGGCTACTTCAACTCGAAGGTCTCTGATGTCGCACGGGAGGCCGGCGTCGCCGACGGGACGGTGTACCTGTACTTCAAAAGCAAGGATGACCTGCTGTTTTCCATTATTACGGCGACGCTCGATTCGTTCATCGCGCAAGTGCGGGCGGCGATCGCTCCCCTGACGAGTCCGCTGGCCCAACTGCGCGAAATCGCTCGGTTGCACCTCGAAATGCTGGGCCGCAACCGCGACCTTGCAGTCGTGTTTGAAGTCGAGATCCGGCATTCGATCAAGTTCATGGAGGAGTTTTCAACCAAGAAGCTCAGTGAGTACCTTGACCTCATCCAGCAGGTCATTGAAGCCGGACAGCGCGCCGGTGAGTTTCGCCCGGAAATCAACGCGCGCGTCGCCACCAAGGTCTTTTTCGGAGCGCTGGATGAGATGGCGACCAACTGGATTCTTAGCCGCCGAGGCAAGCCGCTGGCCGCCGCCGTCGAGCCGGTGCTCGACCTACTGCTGTACGGTTTGGCACCGCGTCACACCGTCGCCTTGGCCGCCGCTCAGTGAGGAAATCAGCAATGGCTCACGGAACGTCCCCAGCCGCCGCCAAACTCCCGACAACCCTGTGTGAAGTCTACGCGACGGCCATTCGCACCTATGCCAAAGACGACGCCTTCGCCTACAAGCACGCCGGGCAGTGGATCAAGGTGTCGCACGCCGCCTTCGCCGAACGGGTTCGCAAGATTCGTTCCGGCTTCCTCGCTCTTGGCGTCCAGCGTGGTGACCGCGTAGGACTGCTTTCTGAAAACCGTCTGGAATGGACGATTACCGATGTCGCCCTGCTCAGTTGCGGCGCGGTGGATGTCCCCATCTACGCCACTTCGACCAGCGCGCAGATCGCCTACATCATCAACGATTCAGGCGCGACCATGCTGGTGTTGTCTAACCAGAAACAGTTCGACAAGGTCGCAGCCGCCATCGGCGAGATGCCTGAACTCAAATTCATCATCACCTTTGACCCGGTGACGGTCGCCGCACCGCTTCCGCCGCGGGTCAAAGTACTGACCTTTGAAGAACTAGAGCAACTGGGCGACCGCAGCACGGCGGGCGACTTCCTCGACGAAATGGCCCGCGCCGCCGCGCCTGACGACTTGGCGACGCTTATTTACACCTCTGGCACGACCGGCGACCCCAAAGGCGTCATGCTGACGCACGACAACCTGACGTTCAATCTTGTCGCCAATGTCGAGCGTCTGACCGACGTGGGACCGGACGATGTGGCGCTCTCGTACCTACCGCTGTCGCACGTCTATGAGCGAACGGTTATGAACGTCTTCATCTACTGCGGCGTCTCGGTGTACTTCGCCGAAAGCATAGACGCCGTGGCGCAGAACCTCATCGAGGTTCAACCGACAGTGATGACGAGTGTGCCGCGCATTTTCGAGAAAATTCTGGCGAAAATTGAAGATGAAGGCCGCAAGGCCGGCGGTCTCAAAGCCAAGCTGCTTACGTGGGCGCTGAAAACCGGACGCGAATACTCTCGTGCGAAATATCAAGGCAGCGTTCCGCCGATGTTATTACTTCAGTATGACATCGCCTTCGCGCTGGTGCTTTCCAAAATCAAAAACAAGATTGCGCCGCGCGTGAAGTTTTTTTGCTCTGGCGGCGCGGCGCTGGCGGAAGATGTCCTGCATACCTTCTCCGGGATGGGACTGACCATCTTGCAGGGCTACGGGCTGACGGAGACTTCACCAGTCATCACCGCCAACACCAGGCAGGAAAACCGGCCCGGCACGGTCGGCAAGCCGCTGCGGGGCGTCGAAATCAAAATCGCACCGGACGGCGAAATTCTCACCCGCGGCCGACACGTCATGCGTGGCTACTACAACAAGCCTGACAAGACCGCCGAGGTCCTCACGCCGGACGGCTGGTTTCACACCGGCGACATCGGTGAAATTGACGCCGACGGCTTCCTGCGCATCACCGACCGCAAGAAAGACCTGTTCAAGACCTCTGGCGGCAAGTACATCGCGCCGCAGCCAATTGAAAACGCTCTGACGGCGTCGCCGTACATCGTGCAGGCTGTCGTGGTCGGCAACGGGCGCAAATTCCCCGGCGCACTCATCGTTCCGCTGGCCTCCAAGGTGCAGGAGCTGGCGCGCGAGGCCGGACTGACTTCCACCGACTACCGCGAGTTGCTCAAACATCCTCACATCCTCGACTTTTACCGCAAGGAAGTCGAGCGGCTAACGTCGCATTTGGCGCAGTGGGAAAAAATCAAAAACATTGCCCTACTTGAAAATGAGTTGACGATTGAAGGCGGCGAGTTGACGCCGACGCTCAAGGTCAAACGCCGCGTCGTGGACGAAAAATACAAAGCCGAGATTGACGCAATTTACAGCGAGAAGGCGCTGGCGGCGGCGAAGTGAGACTACCGCCGGTTCGGCGCAACCAAACATTCGACTTGGAAGGGTTTGTGGCTTATGGCTCGTAAGTTGGAAAAGGCGGCGGTGCTTGGCGCGGGCGTCATGGGCTCGCAGATCGCCGCCCATCTGGCCAACGCCGGCGTTCCGGTGGTCTTGCTGGATATTGTTCCACCCGATGCGCCGCCGGAGGCGGACGCAACGGTGCGCAACCGCCTGGCCTTGGCGGCGCTAGAGCGGATGCAGAAACAAAAACCGGCGCCGTTTTTTCTCAACGAATACGCCTCCCGCATCCGCGTTGGCAACCTTGAAGACCATCTTGAATGGCTTCGGGACGCCGACTGGATCATTGAGGCCGTCACTGAAAATCTCGCCATCAAACGGGCGCTCTACGAAAAGATTGAGCCGTTCCGCAAACCCGGCAGTCTCATCACCTCGAACACATCAGGCATCCCGATTGCCTCATTGGCGGAAGGCCGGTCAGAGGACTTCCGGCGGAATTTTTTGGGAACGCACTTCTTCAACCCGCCGCGCTACATGTACCTTGTCGAGCTGATTCGGACGCCGGACACCGACCCGGAAGCATCCTGCTTCGCCTCCAAGCTCTGCGACGAGCTGCTCGGCAAGGGTATCGTTTACGCCAATGACCGTCCCAACTTCATCGCCAACCGCATCGGCATCTACGGCTTTATGCGGACGATTCAGGTCATGATGGAGATGGGACTTTCGATTACCGAAGTGGACAAAATGACCGGCCCCGCCATTGGCCGTCCCAATAGCGCGACGTTCCGCACAGGCGATCTTTCGGGACTAGACACGACGGTGGCGGTAGCGCAAACCGTTTACGAAACCATTCCCGAAGACGAGTGCCGGGCGTTGTTTGTCCCGCCGGATTTCATCCGGCGGATGGTTGAACGGCGGTGGGTCGGCGATAAAGCCGGGCAGGGCTTTTACAAGCGTGTTCAGACCGAAGCTGGGCGCGAAATCCTTGAACTGGATTACCAAACGCTGGAGTACCGTCCTCAACCCAAGGTGCACTTCCCCTCCCTCGAAGAGGCTAAACGCATTAGTGACGTACGGGAACGGCTGCGCTTTCTGGTCAACGGCACAGACAAGGTCGGGCAGTTTCTGTGGGCAGTCATCGGCGACGCGCTGGTGTACACCGCCAACCGCATCCCCGAAATCACGGACGATCTCGTGCAAGTGGATCGCGCTATGAAGTGGGGCTACAACTGGGAGTTAGGCCCCTTTGAGACGTGGGATGCGCTGGGCGTTGTCGAGACGGTCAAGCGCCTTGAAGCTGACGGTAAGCCGATTCCCCAGCTCGTTGCTGACTTGCTGGCCTCCGGCAAAACGAGCTTTTACGACGCCGCCGAAGGTCGAACGACCGTTTTCGTTCCGGCGCGGAAAACGCATGAGCCGGTCGGCGAACGGGTGGGCGTGATTTTGCTCAAGTCGGTCAAGGAACGCACCGGCGTCATCAAGAAGAACGCTGGCGCGTCGCTGATTGACATCGGTGACGGTGTGGCCTGCTTAGAGTTCCACACCAAGATGAACGCCCTCGGCGCGGACACCATCAGCATGCTCCAGTTCGCCGTCAAGGAAGTCGCCCAAAACTTCGTCGGGCTGGTCGTCGGCAATCAGGGTGAAAACTTCAGCGCTGGCGCGAATCTGATGATGATGCTGATGAGCGCGCAGGAGGGCGAGTGGGACGAACTCGACCATGCTGTACGGACGTTCCAAAACGCGGTCATGTCGCTGCGTTACTCGCCAAAACCGACCGTCGTGGCCCCGTTTGGCTTGACGTTGGGCGGCGGCTGCGAAATGACGCTTCATGCCGACCGCGTACGGGCTTCAGCCGAGAGCTACATCGGGCTGGTTGAAGTTAGCGTGGGGCTGCTTCCGGCCGGCGGTGGCACAAAGGAAATGCTCGTGCGCTGCGCCGACCGGGCGCGTGGGACGGAAGCTGATTTGATGGCGTTCATCAAGGAAGCCTTCCAGAACATCATGCTGGCTAAAACTTCGACCAGCGCGGAGGAAGCGCGGGCGTTGGGCTATCTGCGTCCGACCGACGGCGTGACGATGAACCGCGACCGGCTCATTGCCGACGCCAAGCAGACCGTCTTGGCGCTGGCGCTGGAAGGCTACCGCCAACCGATGATGCGAACAGATATTCCAGCACTGGGCGAAGCGGGCTTGGCGGTGCTCAAACTCGGACTGCACCAGATGCTCCGCGCGGGTTACGCCACCGAACACGATGTGCTCATTGGAAGCAAAGTTGCTAAGGTGCTGACGGGCGGCGATCTGAATCACCCAAGTACGGTTTCCGAACAGGACTTGCTCGACTTGGAGCGGGAAGGCTTTTTGAGCTTGCTGGGCGAGCGCAAAACGCAGGAGCGCATCCAGCATACACTTAAGACCGGCAAGCCGCTGCGCAACTAAGCGGCTTGTGTGCAGATTCCCTAGCTTGTGGAGGGCTTATGGCTCGCACCCCGGAAGAAATCGTCAAACGCTACAAAGAGGCCAATATCTGGCTTCGTCACTGGAAACAACAAATCGGCCTCGCTAAGGACGACGAACAGCGCGAGATGTTCACGCAGTACTACGAGGAGCGCGTCCGTGAAATTGCGGCCCTCGAAGAACCGTACCGCGCCGCGCTGAAAATCCTCAGTGAGAGTCAAAAGGCTTGAACGTCGTTTCTTGAGGTATTTGCACCATGCCCGAAGCCGTCATTGTTTCCGCCGCCCGAACGCCGGTCGGCAAAGCCAAAAAGGGCGCGTTGGCGCACGTCCGCCCGGACGACCTTGGCGCAATCGCCATCCGTGCGGCGGTTGAACGCGCTGCCCCGCTCGATCCAGCCGCCATTGACGATGTGATTTTCGGCTGCGCCATGCCGGAAGCCGAACAGGGGATGAACGTCGCCCGGATCGCCGCGCTGCGGGCGGGGTTGCCGGTCTCGGTCAGCGCCGTCACCGTCAATCGCTTCTGCGCTTCCGGGCTGCAAACCATTGCTTTCGCCGCTGACCGCATTCGGGCCGGCGGAGCGGAGGTCATTGTCGCCGGCGGGACGGAAAGCATGTCGCTTGTGCCGATGACCGGCAACAAACTGTCGCCGAACCCGACGCTCGTTGAGACGTACCCGGACGTGTATCTGAGCATGGGGCTGACGGCGGAAATGGTGGCGCGCAAGTATGAGATTTCGCGTGAAGACGCGGATGCGTTCGCCTACCGAAGCCACCAGCGCGCCGTCGCCGCGCAGCAGGCCGGCAAGTTTCAGGACGAAATTGCGCCGGTGACAGTCGTTTACAAGGAACGCGGCGCGCGCGGCAAAACGGTGACGACCGAACGGGTTTTCGCGGTGGACGAGGGTCCGCGTCCCGATACGACGCTCGAAGCCTTGGCCAAACTCAAACCGGCGTTCCATGTCGCGGGACAAGTCACAGCTGGCAACTCGTCGCAGACTAGCGACGGCGCGGCGGCGGTCGTCGTCATGGCGGAAACCAAAGCGCAGGAACTTGGTCTCAAACCGCTCGCTCGCTTCGTCGCGTTTGCAACGGCTGGTGTCGCGCCGGAAATCATGGGCATTGGTCCTGTGGAAGCGATTCCCAAGGCATTGAAGCGCGCTGGCCTGACGCTTGCCGACATAAAGCTCATCGAACTGAATGAAGCCTTCGCCGCCCAGTCGTTGGCCGTGATGAAGGCGCTGGCGTTAGACCCTGAAAGAGTCAATGTCAACGGCGGCGCGATTGCGCTGGGCCATCCGCTGGGCTGCACCGGCGCGAAGTTGACGGCTTCGCTGATTTATGAGCTGCGGCGGCGCGGCGGCGGCTATGGCATGGTGACGATGTGCGTTGGAGGCGGCATGGGCGCCGCTGGCATTTTTGAGGTTTTCGCCGACGAAGCTTGACAAGCACGGAGGACGATGAACGGAGCTATGGCGGGTTTACGGCGTTGGATGGTGAGTGCCGCGCTTGGCGCGGTCGCTGTAGCCGTCAACTTGCAGTCAACTGGAGCGCAGGGAAAACCACAGGAAAATGTGGAAGCGAACGCCCGCGCTGTTTCCACCCTGGAGGTCGTCAGCAACCTCATGGGGGTGCGCTTTGCCAAACCGGATCGGTTTTGGACGGTCATCAACGAAGAAGATTCGGGCTTGCCGAAGCTTTCCTGCATGGCGGAGGAATCCGATGCGTGGTCGCCGCGCTTTGCCGTGCTGGCCATCCCAAGCGTTGTGATGCCCAACGGCATGGAATCGCGTCTGCGACAAGTCAAGATCAGCTACGCCGACAATCGGCGGAATGCTCAGTCGCAGGACACTTCTGAGATTATCGCTTCGAAGCTGCGCATTCTCAAGTTTGAGAAGGCGACGCTTGCCGGTAAGGAAGCGATGCTGTTCGTTTACGAAATTGAAGGAGAAAAAACCTACCGCACTGTTGAGTATGGCCTCTTGCATCAGGATAACTTTTACATTGTTCAGGCGGCTGCCCCGACTTCCTTCTGGGAACAACCGGGGTCTGCGGCTATGTTCGAGCGCTCATTCAAGAGCTTTGCTTTCCTGAAGTCTTCATCGCGTAAGTAGGCGTTGTCCCCTCCCACAACGCCCTCACCAAACATACTTAGTACGCGGGATGATAATGTTCCATCCCGTAGAAAGGACTTTCACCCATGTCAGCCCCACGACCTGCTCCTCAAACCACGGCAACCTATCCCAAAGGCGGCAGCTTCCTGCTCGAAATGGTTTCTCCACAGGAGGTTTTCATACCTGAAGACCTTAACGATGAGCAGCGCATGATTGCCAAAACGACGGCCGATTTTGTCAACCATGAAGTGCTGCCGAACCTGGAGAAACTCGAACAACAATGTAAAACTGGCGACTTTAGCCTAACGGTCAGTTTACTTCGCAAAGCGGCGGACATTGGCCTGTTGGCTGGGGATATTCCGGCCAAATACGGGGGGCTTGAGTTGGACAAGGTGTGTCAAATGCTGGTGTCGGAGTTCATTTCACGCTCCGGCGGCTTCTCGGTTTCACTTGGGGGCCACACCGGCATTGGGACGTGGCCGATTACCTACTTCGGCACTCCTGAACAAAAGGCCTACTACCTACCCAAGCTTGGCAGCGGCGAATGGCTGGCGGCTTATGCGCTTTCCGAACCTGGCAGCGGCTCGGACGCCCTTGGCGCACGGGCGAAAGCCGTCCTCAATGAAGCAGGGACGCACTACATCCTCAACGGCACGAAGATGTGGATTTCCAATGCCGGCTTCGCCGACATTTTCATTGTCTTCTGCAAAGTGGACGGCGAGAAATTCTCGGCCTTTATTGTCCATCGAGACTACCCAGGCGTTTCGACGGGTAAGGAAGAAAACAAGATGGGCCTCCACAGCTCTTCCACCCGGCAGCTGATTCTCGAAAATGTTCCTGTTCCCAAAGAAAACCTTCTCGGCGAAATCGGTAAAGGGCATTTGATCGCCTTCAACTGTCTAAATCTAGGGCGTTACAAACTTGGCGGCGGCGTGGTCGGCGGCGCGAAGGCTATTCTTGAGCATACGGCCAAGTACGCCATGGAACGCAAACAGTTTGAGCGTCCAATCGGTTCCTTCGGCGCAATCAAGCATAAGATTGGTGAAATGGTGGCGCGGATTTACGCCACAGAAAGCATGTCCTACCGCACGGCCGGCCTCATCCAAAACATTCTGGCGGGTGTGGACGCCGATGACGCCGAACAGATTCTGAAGGGCATTGAAGAGTATGCGATCGAATGCTCGATTATGAAGGTTTACGGCAGCGAAATGCTCGGCTATGTCGCGGACGAGGCGGTGCAGACCTTCGGCGGTTATGGATATTCTGAGGAATATCCAGTGGCGCGAGCATACCGCGACGCGCGTATCAACCGCATCTTTGAAGGAACAAACGAAATCAACCGTTTGCTGATACCCGGCATGCTGCTTAAACGGAGCATGCGCGGCAAGCTGCCGCTGATGCAAGCAACGCAGCGCGTTCTAGACGAATTGTTGGCAGGGCCGTCCTTTGATGAAGTGGACGACGCTCCGCTGGCGAAGGAACGCAAGGCGATTGTGGACAGCAAGAAGATCGCCCTGCTCATCGCAGGCGTCGCCGTTCAAAAGTTCGGACAAAAGTTGAGTGAGGAGCAGGAAGTGCTGATAGCGTTCAGCGACATCGCCATGGACGTATTCGCCATGGAGAGCAGCTACCTTCGGGCGCTCAAGCTCCATCGGTCGCGGCCCAACGAAGTAACGACCCACGACGCCCTGGCCGCTACCCAGGTCTTCATCAACGACGCCGTTGGACGGATTGAGCTGACGGCGCGGCGGATTTTGCCCACTCTGTCAGAGGGCGACAACCTGCGCATTCAACTAGCGGCGGTCAAGCGTTTCAGCAAGTACGAGTTCATTGACACCGTCGCGTTGCGTCGCCGTCTGGCGGACCGGGCTTTTGAAGTGCAGGGCTACCCGATCTTTTCCATTTAGGGGATGCCGGTTGCATACCAAAATTTTCAGGCGCGGGAGCCGTGCGGCTTCCGCGCCTTTTTTGGTGGCGTGACACAACAGCGGACAAGTGGTAATCGTAGAAGGCTACGACAAGCTATTCTTCCCCCTGACACGCTGTAACCCCTGGCCCTAGCGTCAAGAAAGAACGCAGGCTGTCGTGTCACACTGCTTTGAACGTCATCCTCGGTGGTGAGCCGTCTCCCCCTCTGGCGTAGGGCCTGTGGTTCACCGGCAACGCAGAAAGTGTGTAGGACGCCAGGCCACACGCCAAACCATGACGCAGGTCGCGCGGAACCTTCCCCTCAACGGAAACCGCCTGAAGACCCGGAAAGCCTGATGCGCCGCAGACCAAGCATCGGGCGTAGAGGCGAGCGACTCGCTTCAACCACAGGCTACAGCAAACGGAACTCCATTGAGAACCTTACAGTCGCGGCAACAGGACGGCCGTCAACCATCGCCGGTTGGAAGCGGCACTGACGGGCGGCTTCGATGGCTTTCTCGTCAAGGCCGTAGCCGAGCGACTTCACGACGCGGATATTGCTCAGCGAGCCGTCGGGGCCGACCGTAGCCGTCAGCACCACCGTCCCCTGGATCTTGTTGACCCGCGCCTCCTCGGTGTACTTCGGCTTGACGGAATAAATCAACTTTGGACGCTGGGTAATGCCCGTACCGTCGCCGTCCCCACTGCCGCGTCCGGCAGGGCCGCCAGCGACGCCCCCGCCGACACCGCCGCCGCTACCGGGGCCGCCGCCGGGGCCGGTTCCGCTGCCGACGCTGCGCCCGTCACCACCGTTGCCAATGCCGGCGTTCTGCTTGCCCGTCCCGTCCGAGGGTTTCGTCGTGTTGGTGCTATTCGGGTCGCCAATTGGAACCTTCAAATCCGGCGGCGGTACAGCGCGCGGGTCGGCGATGATCTTTGGTGCGACCGGCAATGACGGCTCTTCAATACGCGGTTTGGTGGTCGGGTCAACAATCTGCTGTGTCGGATCGAGGGTCGGCTCCGGCAGGCGACCCTTCATTGCCGGTTCAGGGTCGGTCTTGCCGCCGCCGCCGCCGCCCTTGCCGGGTGTTTTCAACCCGAAGCCCGCACCACCACCACTGGGTCGGTTGTCCGGCGGCGGAGGCGGCGGCAACGGCGGCGACTCCAGCATTGAAATCAGTTGCATTTCTTCTTTTTCTTCTTCCTGCACAACTGGTGGGGGCGGCGTTGGCCAGATCAGCACGACGCCGACCAACCCCGACATCACGAAGAAGGCAAACAAGAAACACAACCCGAAGAGTTGCGCGCGGCGGCGCTCCATACGGGTCATGGCGAACTGCGCCGCTACATACCCGGCGGGGTTGGCCCGCACACTGCGGCTGATGTCGCTGATTTCGTGGGCGATACGGCTCCAGAGCGGCGGGAGGTCAACTTGCGTTAGGTTGGGCGCATCAGGAACCGGGGTCGAAGGCTTGCTGCGCAGGAAGGCGCTTGGCCGACGGACGAAATCGGCCAAGTTGTGGAACAAGCTGCGCATGGCCGGCTCGAAGTACAGGCCGGCGGAAAACATTCCCTGCTCGTCCGGCGTCGGCGTATGCCAGAAAAACACACGTGGATTGCGGATAAAATCCCGCGCTGTGTCCCGTAGGTTGGTGAACAAGCGAACGGGCAACGGTTCTGTACGAAAGCCGGCGAAATTGGGGACGCGCACCTCGCGCGGCGGCGTCTGCGGCGCGTCCGGTTCGGCGACGCCGACCGTGGCGGCGGTTTCAGAAATGCGATTGAAGTCGTTCACGGTCATCATCCTCCCGACACTGCGAAAGCTGTACCGGCCAAGCTGAGCTTCAAGTTCCACAACATCCGGCGTCGGCTCGCCGGACTTGTCCCAAAGATAATCGTTCCGCATGGGTTTAGCTCCCTTTCACGCCGGGTTTACGTATCACCTGCAACCTTCCGACTAATGTTTACGCCCAACCGCTCGCGGAGGAGCTTCAGGCCACGGTGAAGGTTGACGCGCACGGAGTCAGGCGTCATGCCCGTCGCCGCCGCGATTTCAGGGCCGGTCAGTCCCTCCACCAAACGCAACGTCAACGTTTCCGCGTAGGTTTCCGGCAACCGCCGAATCTGCTCCAACACCGTACGGGCGTCGAGGCTTGCCTCAAGTCGCCTGTCCGTTGCGGCCATAGCGGACGATGCCGCATCCAAGGATTCCGTTCGATGCATCTGACGAAAAAATTCCGCCGCCCGTTGACGAGCAATCGCCGCCAGCCAGCCCCCGAACGCCGCCGGTTCGCGCAGGGTTGGGAGTTGGCGAAAAGCGGTGGTGAAAACATCCTGCATCACGTCATCCACCTCGTAAAGCGGCAGGCGGGACAGAAGCAACCCGTGAACCATCGGCGCAAACGCTTGGTAAAGTCGCTCAAAAGCGCCGGCGTCTCCCTGTCGCGCCGCTTGAACCAGCGCCGCCACGTCGTGAGGCCACGGTCGCGCCTCCCACGACGGCGGCCGGGCAACCTCATCGTCGGCGTCGGTGCGGATTGAGATGTCGGGATTCGCCATGCACGTTCTGTCCCCAGAAGCATCACCGGTCTCACACCTTACGCAAAACCTTGCTCACGGGTAAAGACGGATTTGAGACGAAACCGTTAGCAAGGTCGTCGTCAAAATCACGCGAAATTACGCGCCGCTGGCTTGATGGACGCCGCGGGCGCGGAAAGGTTCCACCGAACAGGCAGTGATGGACATTTTGCGCCTTCGGTAAACATCGTCTTGACAACTGTTTTCGCCGTCAAGCACGATAACTTGCTTCAAAGAAAAAGCATCCTATGAAGCGGTAAGGTGGTGAACAGCACAATGGCCGTAGTTGAAGTCGCGCCTAACGAATCTATTGACAGCGCGCTGCGGCGCTTCAAGCGAATGGTGCAGCGCGAAGGCATTATTGCCGATGTCAAGCGGCATCGTTTCTACGTGCCGCCGGGCGAAAGACGGCGTCTTAAGTCTGAGCTAGCTCGCAAGCGGCAACGTTCCAGCATGCGCAAGCGTCGGATGGATTGACGCCGCACAGCGGCGGCGCGCGTAAGCGTCTCAATCACTAACGACATCCAACACCAACCAGCGGCGGTCAGGGGACATTTCGGGCGTCACGTTCCGAAGCGTCCCCGACCGCCGCTTCCCTTTTTGGCGAACTTGCGGAGGCGTTGAGCAATGTTTGGTCGCAGATGGTTTCGCCTCTCCCCTTCAAGGGCCAGTTTCGTCCGAACCGGATGGGTTGTTGTTTATCTGCTTTGCTTTGTCGGATACACCGCCCCGGCCAAGGAACGAAGTTTACCGTCGGTGTCCGCCAAACCGATGCCCCGCGCCAAAGCGTCGCCCCACAAACCGCGTACGCCCGGAACAAGGTCGAAACCGGTTGGACGCGCCGGGGCGGCCGGAAAAGCGCGGCCAATAAACGCTTCAAGCAGCAAAGCATTCGCCGGCCGCACAGCGTTGGCGAGGTCGTCGCCGGCGGCGCGCGACAGACGCTCCAAGGTTTCGGCGGACAAAACCGCACCAACCGGGCGCATGCGCGGTTCACGTCGTAGTTACGCAACGCGGGCGACGGCCGGACGCCGTGCGCGCGCACGGGAGGAAGCGGCGCTTGCCCAGCGTCGTCGCGCCGAGCAGGCGCGACTGGCCGCCCTAGCTCGCGTTCGCGCTCTAGATGAAGGCCTGCGCCGGGCGACACAAGCCAATATTGAGAAAGACGACCTGCGCGGCGAAGACCCCACCATCCGCCGCATTGCGCTTGACGCCCTCGGCGACCGCGCCGGTACGGTTGTTGTGATGGAACCGACGACTGGGCGCGTGCTTAGCATCGTCAATCAGCAGTGGGCTGTTCGGACGCCTTTCAAACCCTGTTCGACCATCAAGGTGCTCACCGCCTACGCCGCTTTACAGGAAGGACTAACCACCGCCGATGAGGAAATCACGGTCGGCGGACAAACGTGGACGCTGCGAACGGCGATGGCGCGCTCCAACAACGAATACTTTCAGGTCTTGGGACGGCGGCTTGGTTTCGAGCGGGTTGTCGCCTATGCCCGGCGGGCCGGCTTTGGCCGTCCAACCGGCGTCAACTTGCCGGGGGAGATAGGCGGTGTGACGCCGCGCTTTCCACCAGCGAATCTGGGGCGGACGTGCAGCCACGGCGACGGCTTTGGCGTCACGGCCGTCCAGTTGGCGACCTTTATCAGCGCCGTCGCCAACGGTGGGACGCTCTATCGCCCACAAATCCTGCGGACGCCGCGCGAACTGGCGACCTTCAAGCCGATTCCGGTACGCACACTGCCGCTCTCCGACGACTTACGCAACGACTTACTGGCCGGGCTGCTCAGCGCCGTCGAGCGCGGAACGGCGCGGCGTTCCGGGGCGGCTGCTTTCGGCGTCGCCGGTAAGACCGGGAGTTGCACTTGTGATTTTGGCGTACGCACGCGCGTCGGCCTGTTTGTGTCGTTTGTGGACGCCCCGGACAAGCCGGGGTTGCTCGTTACGGTCATCACCAAAGGCTCGACGGCGCGCGGTTCGAGCGCCTCAATCATCGCCGGTGATGTCTATCGCGGGGCTGTCGCCGCCAACCGCACTCGTCCGCGTCAACGCATCGTACCTGACGCCCCGGAACCGATTGCTGCGCCCGACATGGATGATGAGGGCGAAGAAACCAGCGACTAATCCGCTTTCCGAGCAAACGTAGCGCGAACGGTTTGGAGTGTGGCGGCGCGACGGCGGCAAGACCGATGATCAAGCGGTTCAAGCGCGCGATGTCTCAACACAAAATCGAAATCGAGAATCTTCCATACCTGCGTCTTTCCCAAAGTTTTACCGTCTTCCCTGTGAATTCTGATGAAATTCAGGTTGCATTCTTTCGTGTTATCGCTACAATCTTCGGCGTTTGCCATTACAACCTTCTCGCTTCGCTCACATCTGTTTTTCCTTCCAACACAAGGAGACACCCGATGAAGCCGTCACGCCGCGCTGTCCTCGTTGCCCTCGCTCTCTTGACCATCCCCGGACTCCAACTCGTCTTCCCCGCCTTCGCCCGCGCGCAAGCCGATAAGCCCGCCGTCCGACCCGCCCCCCCCAGCCTAACGCTGACTTCGGCGCCGGCTGCGGCGTAGCGCCTTTCGCCCTCCCCGACACGCTCCCCGACGCGCTCCGGGTTGAGCCGACCCACATCTTCACCGCCGCCTACTACCGCGTCGCCCCCGATCTCCACACGACGCTGATGCTCAACAACAAAGCCCCTCGTCCCCTGACCGTTCACCCAACTCTGCTCGCCCCTGACGGACAGCGCCGCGACGCCCCGCCGGTCATCGTCCCCGCCCAGGCGTTCCGCATCGTGCCGCTCGCCGAACTCGGCGCGCTCGTCGGCACGCCCTTTCAGGAAGGCAGCATCCAGCTGGTCTTTCAGGGACAGAACCTTGTTTTGGGCGCGCAGCTTGAGATGCTCGACGCGGCGCGCAGCGTCCTGTTGACCGAGCGGCTCTCCGACGCCCGCGTGGCACTGGACACGCCGCGTCTCGAAGGCGTCTATCGGCTGCCGACGGGCGGGCGCAGCACGACCCATTTCCAAGTCGCCGTCGCCAATCTGACCGACCGCGCCGTAAACGTCACGGTGGCGCTTGACGGACGCGACCGAGCCAACTTGCCCGGCGCGAAGCTGGCGCTGGGGCCGCGCGAGGCCCGCGTGCTGGATATGCGCGCCATCGAGGGCGAGAAGCTGACCCCGGAGGGCGGCGTCATCATCACGAGCGACGCGCGGGGCGCCGTGCGCGCCAACGGGCTGATCTGGAACGCCGACGGCTACGCCAACACGGTGTTGTTCACGAACCCCTTCACACCGCGCACGACACAGCTGCACGCCAACGGCATTCGCTTGCAGTTGGCGAACGGTCAGCCCTTGACGCCCTACTTTACGCTGCACAACTTCGGCGATGAGCCGAGTCGGGTCATGGGCAAGCTTTTTCTGACGCTGCCGCTGGACGGCGCGCAGACGGAAGCCCTGCCGACCGTGACGCTGCCGCCGGGGGCGACGGCGACCGTGCCGGTTGGGTTGCCGCCGGGGCTGCGGGGGCGGGTTGTGAGCGCGGGGGCGGAGTTTGAGTACTCGACGATGCCGGGGACGGTGGCAATCGCGGGGACTTCGGAAAGCGCCGACGGCAATCACGTGTTTCGCGTGCCGTTGCTGGACGCGGAGACGATACCGAGCGCGACGGGGAGTTATCCGTGGCGGGTGACGGCGACGGAGAATACGACGGTGTACCTGAAGAACGCGACCGACCGGGCGCTGAGTTACCACGCCTCGCTGAACTTTCCCGGCGGACAGTACGCCCTTGGGCGGAGGATGATTGGAGCGCATCAGACGGTGGCGATAGACGTTCGGGCGCTGCGGGACGCGCAGACGCCGGACGCGACGGGGAACGTCATTCCGCGCGAGGCGACGAGCGGGCAGTTTTTGTGGTCGGTTCACGGGGTGGAACTCAAGAGCATCGTGGGGCGGGCGGAGTACGCTGACGACGCGCTTGGGGTGAGCAGCCACTATGCATGCTACAACTGCTGCGGGGATTCCTTCGGGACTGGATGGATAACGGGATTCGGAATCTTGGGCGCCGGTCTCACCGGGTGGTATTTGGCGTATGAGCGATACGTCACGTGCTATGGCGCTTGGCAGCGTCCACAGTTGGCGTGGGTGGACAACTGGTGGTCTTCCACGAACGACGTAGGCGCAGTGACGACAACAACGCAGTCGGGGGCGGAGGCGCTGGGGCTGCTGGCTGGAGCGACAGACATTTTCGCCGAGTGGTCGGTTTATAGCTGTGACACCGGCGCGTCTTTGTTTCAGGCGAGTCGTCCGGTATTTGTCAAGCCGACGGTCAGGATTCAAAGCTTTCGCTTTGACCCTTTGACGATAACAGCGGTGATAGCAGGGGGAGGCAACTCGTCAAGGCTGAAAGTCTTTCTCACGGCACAAGGGTTGAGGCAGAATCATCAGCTTACAGTTCCACTGAACGCCGATCTTTTTGAACAGAGTGGACCGGCGAATATCCAGATTGTCAACCCAAACGAGGAGGCAGTTTTTCTCGGCAGGGGGAACAATATCACTTCAACCGAGGTATCGTTTGACTTTACGGCTCTTCCTGACGAGAGACAAACCGGTCAAGTCACAGTAGGCGCGGAAGTGAGAATGGCTGACCCTCAGAATGAGGAGTACATCATTCGACAACCTAATCCGAGATTCTCTGCTCGTCCTCCGGCACAGAATCAGCAGGAATGGCTTACTGTCAATAAATGAAAGGAAAGCTTTATGAAAAGAAGTTGGCTGATTTTGGCTACGGTTGCTTTTCTAACTGGCTTTTTTATCGGTGATCGTACGAGTCCAACTGCAGCTAATACGTCTGCTCAACAAAAATGGGAATATAAGTTTTTCGTTGATCCGACTCCAGGGATACCTCCCCCATCTGAACTTGTCAACAAAGTCTGTGCGGAGGAAGGGTGGGAAGTCGTAGCGGTTCCATCACTGTCCGGCTCGACCACGATCTTCCTTCTACGTCGCCCGCGTCGCTGAAGCCTTGCTGGAAAACTGGCAGAACACGCTCAGTAGGGGTGGCGCATCAGACGGTGGCGCTGGACATTCGGGCGCTGCGGGACGCGCAGACGCCGGACGCGACGGGGAACGTCATTCCGCGCGAGGCGATGAGCGGGCAGTTTTTGTGGTCGGTTCACGGGGTGGAACTCAAGAGCATTGTGGGGCGGGCGGAGTATGCCGACGACGCGCTTGGGGTGAGCAGTCACTATGCGTGCTACAACTGCTGCGGGGATTCCTTCGTCTCCGGATGGATAACGAAGTTCGCAATTCGGAGCGTCACCGCGCCGCCTTCGCAATCTTCGGAAGCGCGCGCAGAACCGTATCCCCAACAATTTTCAGACTACGCGGACTGAGCTTGTCCACCGTATCCCGCGCCGTATGCCAGTAGGCGTTGTCGGGGCCGCCGGGTCCAAAGTTGACCTCGTCCTTGCCGTAGGTGAAGTCAATCAAGTCCACGGCCGGAATCCCGGCCTTGAGAAATGGTAGGTGATCGTCGGCAATGGCGTGCGTCGTCTTGGGAAAATGCGCGCCGTAGCCCAGTTCATGCGCCGTCTCATGCAGGATGTTCGCCAGCCATGCCGACGACTGATACTCCTTCGGAATCGCCAGATCGGCGTCGCCGACCATATCAAGCAAAATCATCGCCTTGATGCGTTTGGTTTGCCCGGTCGCCTGAAGCTGCTCAACGAAATGTCGTGAGCCGTAGGTGTTATCATCGCCAATCCACTCGACGACCGCCTCCTCGCCGTCGAAAAACACAAACTGCACCGTATGGGCGAAGCCGCGTTCCTCCGGCGACATCGCCGCCAGGACGCGGGCAAGTTCCAGCACCACCGCCGTACTTGATCCGGCGTCGTTGGCCCCGACAAACGTTTCGTGCTCCATGTACTTCGTGTCGTAGTGGCTGGCGATGAGCAAAATGTCCTGACTCTTGCCCGGCAACTCGGCAATGACGTTTTCCATGCGAATGGTCGGGAATTGCTTCGACGGCGTCGTGGCCGTAAACGGCTGGGTCGTCACCTTTAGCCCGTAGCTTTTCAATTCCTCAACCAGCCATGCCCGCAGCTTGCCCAAGGCGGCGGAGCCGGCCGGGCGCGGGCCGTACGACACCTGCTTTTCGACATGCTTGAAGGCGCGGTCGGCGTCAAACGGCGTCGTCGTCTCGCGCGGCGCGGCGGTCGCGGACGGCTGGACGGGAGCGGTCGCCGGACTCACGGCCGGATTCGGCGCCGGCTTGCACGCCGTCAGCAGCGCGAGAGCGACCAGTGCGCCGCCAAGTCGCCCATCTTGGCGGATAAGCCGTAATCGCATAGATGATGAAAACCCTCCCCGCCGTCCCGACTCACGCGGTGGTCGCGGCGACCGGTCCCGAAACAACCGTCGTCAGCGCCTGCGGATTCAAATGCGTCCGACTGACCCGGAGTACGTCCTCAACCGTTACCGATTCAATCAAGTCCGGGTAACGCCGCGCATAATCCGCCCCCAGTTGGTGAACTTCAGTCTCAATCAAAAACAATGCGCGCTGGGCGTTGGTTTCAAAATTGAAGACAAAACTGCCGGTCAGATACGCCTTGGCGGCGGCCAGTTCCTCCGGCGACACCGGCTCCTGCTGAATGCGCTCAAGCTCGTCCCGAATCGCCGCGACGGCTTTGGACTGGTTTTCCGGCGACGTGCCGATGTACGCGACAAAACGCCCCGGATCAATCCCGGCCGTGGACGTGATGTTGGCGTAGGTCGTGTAGGCCAACCCCAAATCGTCGCGCAGTATGCGCGGAATGCGCGCCGTCATGCCGGGACTGTCCCCCAGAATGACATCCATAACACGCAGCGCGTAGTAGTCGGGATGCGTCCGCGTAATCCCCAGATGCCCCAGCAGAATGTGAATTTGTTCCTTGTCCGGGCGCGGGATGACCCGTTCCTGCGGCTCGGTTTGACGCGCAACGGCGGGAACCGGCGGCAGGGCGAAATCGGCGGCCGGCGACCAATCCTCAAAAACTTCCCGAATGCACCGCTCCATGGTTGGAATCGGTAGATCGCCGACTACGGCGACCATTAGATTGTTCGGCACAAAGTAACGGGCGTAGGCCGCACGCGCGTCATCCACCGTGAGAGCGGCGACCGTGGCTTCATAACCGACAATCGGCCGCCGCGCCGGATGGCCCGGGTAAACCAACTCATCAAAAGCGTCTGAGGCTACGGTTTGCGCGTCGTCGGCGCGCGACCGAAGTTGCGCCAGTCGCCGCGCCTGACATTGCGTAAAACGCTCTTCAGGAAATTGGCTGTGGCGGAGAAGGTCGGCGGCGACGGTGAGCAACTGTGGAAAGTCATCCCGCAGGGCGGTGAGGCTCAACCCGCTGCGCGCATAGCCGCCAAAGGTGTTCAGACGCGCGCCCGTCGCTTCGATGGCAAGAGCGATGTCTTGCGCCGTCCGGGTCGCGGTGCCTTCATCTAGCAAGTCGCCGATAAGAGAAGCTAGTCCAGCCTGCGCATCCGGCTCATAGCGCGAGCCATAGCCGACGACGGCGTACATGGCGACAACCGGCAGACTGGTTTGTTCGGCAAGAAGCGCTACGCATCCGTTCGGGAGGACGATCCGGTGAAAATCTTGCTCAATCGGCATGTCACAGTTTGGTTTCGGGGTGTCTCAAAGCAAAAAGAGCTGTTACTTTTTATGACACAGCTTGAAGGACATCGAGCTTGGGACTATGCTGACGCCGTGAACAGTCTCAACCAGACGCAGAAATTGCAAGCCAACCCGCTTGCGCGGCCGCGGCAGGCGCGCCCGGCGCTTGTTCACATGCGCGGCGACCAGCTTGGCAGCTCCTTTCGTCTTGAACGTCCCGTGACGCGCATCGGCCGCGGCTCGGATGCCGAACTGCGCCTTGAAAACGACGATGAAGCGTCACGATTGCACGCCAAAATTGAGCGCCATGAAACCCCGACCGGCCACTGCCAATACTGGCTGACCGACCTGCGCAGCACCAACGGAACCCAACTCAACGGCATTCCGCTGACGCCGGGTGAACCCGTTCTCCTGCAGGACGGCGACAAATTTTCCATCGGCCGCCACATCCTCAAGTTTACGTTTCTGGATGACATTGACGAAGAGTTCCACCGCCGAATTACGGAACTGATCACTCACGACGATCTGACAGGCCTGCTCAACCGCAAAAGCTTCATTCTGGAAATGGAGCGTGAGATGGCGCGTTCCAACCGGTATGGGCATCCCTTCGGCCTGCTCATGATGGACATTGACTACTTCAAGCGAGTCAACGACACCTACGGTCACCTGATCGGCAGTCAAGTGCTGCGCGAAGTGGCGATGGTTATTCGCCAAACGCTACGCGACTCTGACATCGCCGGGCGGTACGGTGGAGAAGAGTACATTGCGCTTCTACCGGAAACCGACCGTGTGCGCGCTCATGAAGCCGCCGAACGCATCCGGGCGGCGATTGAAAGGATGCCCTTCACGGCCTCCCTGCACAACCCACAGCTTAAGCTACACCTTACCATCAGCATCGGCATCGCCAGCTACCCCGCCGACGGCGCGCGCGCCACCGATCTAATTGAGCGCGCCGATGAAGCAATGTATGAGGCCAAGCGGCGCGGCCGTAACATGGTTCAAGTCACCGGGCAATCGGCGGCTAACCGCAGCACGCCTCCCTCCATTCGACCCGCAGAGCCGCCGTCAGTGGGCTGTGCCGAGCCAATACCGGAGCATCTCACCGTAGAGCAACCGAAGCCGATCGAACCAGAAATCTCAAGCTGAGCCTTCCGATGTCTTCGGCGCGCCTTCCGGCTTGTCCCCGGTCTCGCCAAGCGCCAACTCCGCTGCAAGGCGATTGGGGTCGAAGGGATTGAGAGAGAAGATTCGGTCACCAATTTCAATCACCGGCACTTTCGCCGACCGCCCCAGCCGCTCGACGATATAAGCCTTGGCGCTAGCGTTCGTCTCAAGCAATACATCCTCAAACGCCACGCCGCGCTGCTTGAGAAACTGCTTGGCGAGCATGCAGTCCGTACACCACTTAGTGGAATAAACTTTCAATGGCGTCTCCCCACCCAGGCAAGGTTTGTTTGGCAAGGCGGTCGCCCAATGTTAGTCAATTCGGCGGTCAGCGTCCAACCGAGCGCCGCGCCTCAACGAAACGGACGACAAAATTCAACGGAACTGGTAAAACTCGCCTACGTTCGACGCACTGACGCCCAACGCATGAAACGCCGCCGGCGCGATGACGCGACGGTCGCCAACACGGGCTGATTATGGTCATGACCACGGCTTATCTCCATCATCTCAATCTTTCCGCGACGCCATTTCGTAATCGGCGGCTGTTCTGGTTGGGTTTGGCTTTCGCCTTCGGCTTGCTCCTACTTGCTGCGGCGCTCACCGGACAGTACGCCGCCCGGCTGGCGGCTGATGAGCAGCGGTATGTGGCGCTGCGCAACGCCTCGCGTACGATGCTGGAGCGTGAGCAAGCTCATCTAGCGAAGGTTCAGGCGCAAGCAGCCGCCGCCGGACGGCAACCAACGCCGGAGCAAGCGCGCGCCATGCGTGAAGCGTTGTATCTGCTTGAGAAGCGCCGGCTCTCTTGGTCCCGCTTCCTGCTTCAGTTGGAACAACACCTACCCGCCGATATTCGCATCACACAAATTGCCTTCACCAATGACGCCGGCGCGAATCTCGCTTCCAGTGAGGGCGTCCCAGCCGAAAAAGGCTCCAGCTCCAATTCCCCCTTGCCAGCGTTGTCCGACGTACCCTTCACCATCACCGTTCGCGCACCCCGGCCGGAAGCGGTTACGGCGTTTCTGCGCACTTGCGACGAACGCGGCGTGTTTTACTTCGACCCCAGTACTCAGGTGAACCCATCGGACGCCCGAACGCCCGATGGGAAGAAGGAAGTGGAGTTTACGCTGCGTGGGCGTTACCGACTGGGCGGACGCAGCGCCGCGCCGGAGATCCCAACTCCGTTGGAGGTTAAGCGATGAACCAACTGCGCCACCTCATCCGCGCATGGCTGGGCTGGCATCGGACTGTTGTGCGCAGCAGTTATCTCCGTCTGCCCGAATGGCTGGGGCTTTCCGCCTTTGTGCTTGGCTTGGGCGGCCTGCTTATTACTTATCAGGTCCTCGTGACGCCGCTCAGCAGCCGGATCAGCGCGCTTTCACGCGAAACGAGCGAACTACGCCGTCAAACGGAAGCAACACGGGTGCAGCGCCAACAAGTGGAGCGGGAAGCTGCCGCCTTTGCCGAAGCGATGGAAAACTGGCGTCGCTTCGAGCGCGAGCGGTTGCGTGATCTGCGACGCGGACAACTCGACCTCATTGACGAAATCAACGCGCTGGCGCGCAAGCATGACATCAAACTCACGGATACCATTACCTTCGACCTCTCAAAGCCGAATGAAGCTGTAGAACCGGCGTCCAGCGGCGGTCGCAGCCAAGACAATCGGCGTTACCCGGCCTTTGATGTCAAGTTTGGCGTCACTGGGCCGTACCGCAACATTCGGCGGTTTGTTCAGGCACTTGAACAAAGCCGCCAGTTTCTTATCCTCCACCTCTTGAGCCTAGCTCCCGGTGGCACTGACGCTGCATCCGCCCCGACGAAGCCGGCGACGGGGACGATGGGGACTGGTTCGGAGGAACTCACGGTGACATTGGCGTTGACGGCCTATTTCCGAAACGACTCGGAAGCGGACGATCACGCCACGCTGCATGTCGCGCAAAGGGTGGGGGCGCAATGACATATCAAGCTCGGAAAAGTGTGGTGGTGGGTGTCCTCTTCATCGGTTCCCTAGCCGCTCTATTGTACGTTTGGTTCGGAACGGATGGGAAGCCTTCGACTGGAACGGCACCGCTGCGGCCGGGCTTAGTGCGGGCAATTGATCTAGAGCAAAAGGGTAAAGCTGCGCCAGCGGCGACCACGCCGCCGCCGGCCGTCGTGGACGGCGTTTTGGTTCGGATGGCGCAGGCGAATCTCGATCCGCTACCGCCGCCGGCCGTCCCAGATGCCCTCCGCAACGTCTTTGCGTATCCGCCACCCCCACCACCGAAACCAACGCCGCCGCCACCGCCGCCGCCGATCGTGCTTCAGGCGGTTTCGCCCCAGCGGGTATTTGCGCGTTCGACGCTCAACTATGAAGTTTTGGTACAGGGTCAGCCCTTACCGGAAGGCGCGCGCGTCATGCTTGACGGGCAACTCCTCCCTTCCGAACGCGCCGGCGCCAACCAACTGCGGATTCGCTTGACGCCGGATTTGACGGCCCAAGTTCGGAATGCGACGGTGCGGGTTGTCGTACCGGGTCAGGAAGCAAAGTGGTACTCCAACGATCTGACCCTAACGATTGAAGCGCCGCCCAACCCGAACGAGCAGTACCGTTACATCGGCCTGGTGACGGATGCAGGGGGACAAAATCCCCGCGCCGTTCTCGCAACCGACACCGAATATCAGGCTGTTCAGCTCAACGAGCCGATTGGACGCTTTCGAGTCAAAAGCATTACACGCGAGCAGGTGGTTGTGGAAGACACGCAACTACCCGGCGTGAGTCACACATTGCTACTGTCAAGCGGGCCGCCGATGGCTGGCGGCGGGACGCCAGCCGTCACCGGCTACCCACAGAGCTATCCGCCGCCCGTCTATCAAGCGCCGCCGAGTTATCAGCCGCCGACGTACGACGCGCAGGGGCAGCCCATCAGCCCACCAACTCCCCAGCCGCCGGTAAAACCGCTTCCGGGAATAAGGCCTCAGCCCGGTAGTGGGGCGCCGCTGATGATTGACCCTGGCAACGCGCTCCCTATGGACGGAACTCAACCCAACCATATGCAGCAGCAGATACCGCCGCGACCTTTCAATCGCATTCGTTCGCCGCGTCAGTCGTGATGGGCCGTCAGGGACATTGGATCAAACTCAACTGCCGACCCGGATATGCGCCACAACGCCGGCGACAGGGCGGTTACATGTTGTTGTTTTTGATCTTCGCCCTGGCGGCGATGGCGGTGTTCCTAACGATGGCCGCCGACACCCGCGAGGCGGAGCGCCAACGAGAACGGGAAGCTGAATTCATCGCACGCGGCTGCGCCGTCGCCCGTGCGATTGCACGCTACAACAATGCCGGGCGCATCGCTCCGCTCAATCCCGGCGCGCCATTTCCACTCAAGCTCAGTGACTTGACCAAAGAGGTCAACATCAACGGTGTCCGCATGCGTCTGCTCCGCCCATCCGCTGTCAACGACCCATTTACTGGCCGCGAATGGCGCGTCGTACGCATCGGCGATCCGTTGATCAAACGCTACCTTGAACGCTGGTCGGCTTTCACAAGGCAGCCGGTTCCAGCCAACTATGTCGCGCTCACGGCCAGTGTCCTGCCGCAGGGAAGCTTCGGAGGCGACTTCAACCCGCTGGGCGGCAAGCCGTCCGGCGAAGCCTCCGAGCCACTGGATGACGACGATGACGATAGTTTTGTCGCCGGGCGCCCGATTGTCGGTGTCGTCGGGCGGTCGCCGAAACCGGCCTTCACAACTCTGCTGGGAGAAGACGTAACCTACGATGAGTGGCTTTTCATCTACGGCCCGGTCATCGTCCAACCCAACGGCATCGTTCTGAGTGTTACACCGTGTGAGCGCGCCGTCTTACCCCCGCCGTAAGTCGTCGGCGGCGACTGGACGTTTTGCCGCCGGCGTGGAATAAATAGCCAGCCTGCAAATTGCGCCATAAGTTCCACATGCATCCCGACTCGGGCGGACGCTGCGCGCGTCGCCAGCTATGCTATGAAAGAATGTCCCAAGTGCAAATTCTGCTTTGAGGATGAGGTTTCGGTTTGTCCTCATGACGGCGCTACGCTGGCCCAATCGCTGCGCGGCAGTGTTTTGATTGATAACAAGTACCGACTTGAAAAATGTCTTGGGCGGGGCGGCATGGGAGCCGTTTATCGCGCCAAACACATTCACCTAGGGCGGACGGTGGCGGTCAAGACTTTGCTTCATGAGTACGCTACGTCTGACGCCACGGCGGTGAGTCGTTTCCAACGCGAAGCGCGTGCAGCGAGCGCCATTGAACATCCCAACGTTGTTCGGGCGCTGGACTTTGGGATCACGTCGGACGGCACGCGCTACATTGTGATGGAATATGTCGAAGGGCGGCCACTGAACGAGATCATCTTTCGGGAAGCCCCAATGGCCCCGACGCGCGTACTCAAAATTTTCAAACAGGCGCTGGCCGGCATTGCCGCCGCGCATGATTTGAAACTCGTTCACCGTGATCTCAAACCGGCGAACATCATGGTGTCCGAGCGGAGCGCAGGCGCAAACTTGGAGGATTTGGGCCTCATACTGACTGACGACATAGCCAACCCGACCGATGAGCCGGAGATGACGGTCAAGGTGCTCGACTTCGGGTTGGCGAAAATCCTCAACGATGAGATTTTGGGCGACGACAACACCGACCTGAAAACGGGCATCATGGGAACGCCCTTCTACATGTCGCCCGAACAGTGCTCCGCCAAGCCGGTGGATGCGCGCTCGGACATCTACAGCTTGGGCGTCATTCTCTACCAGATGCTTACCAAGGACGTACCGTTTCGCGGCGATTCTTTCGCGGCGATTGTCTCCGGACATCTAACACAGCCGCCGCCGAGCATTCGGGCGCGCAATCCTGACGTGTCGCCGGAGCTAGAAGCGGTCGTCATGCGCGCGCTGGCGAAGAATCCGGCCCACCGGCAATCCAGCGTCCGCGAGCTTCTGGCCGAGTTAGAAGCCGCCATTCTGAAAAAGCCGTCGGGGGACGCCGCCGCCCTGCTGCAGACGACGCCGACGTTGTTTATTACGAGCACGCCGGGCAACTGCAACGTTGAGGTGGATGGGGAGTTTCGCGGCAAAACCAATGCGCAGGGGAAGCTTGAGCTGCGCCTCCCGCCCGGCGAGTACCGCCTGCGCTTTACGGCTCCTGGCTGGAACGATCAAGCCCGCACGGTGGTTATGGGTCAGGAGGACCAGAGTTTGGATGTCAGACTGACGCACAAAACGGCTGTGCCGGTAGCGGCTGGGGTTTCAACACCGCTGCGTCCAGCGACGGGCAGTTTCTCGCCGGCAACCACCGCGCTTCCAGCCACCGGCGGCTTGCGTCCGGCGACAGGGCGTTTTCCGACGCCGCCGCCAGCGCCGCCGCCGGAAGTAGGACCGCGCGTCGCCGCCAATACTGGTTTCAACATCACGCTTGACATCCTACTAACAACAGTGGGCGTTCTAGCGGGTGTTGCCGCCCTGACGCTTTTACCAGCCGCCCCCCTCGCTCCCAAACAGGACCAGGCTCTGTGGACAATTGCGGCGAGTCTCCTCTTTGACAGTCCTTGGTGGTTCGTAGCCACAGGGATTCTTTCGACACTAGTCCTGCCCACCTGTCTGCTCTTGGCCGACTATGTCTATCCCTACCGGCCGGTACCGGTGCTGGTCACGATCTTCAATATTACCCGCATCGGATTTTTGGTTGTGATGGTCGGCGGGACCGTCGTCGCCGCGCTTGGCGCTTTGCTGAACCACTGGGAATGGCCTTCGACAGGTTGGCTCAGCCTCCGCTTTGTTTCGATTTTTGCTCTTGGAGCGCTTTACAGCCGCATTGCGGCGCGGCGGCGGGCGGTGGTGGTCTAGCTTAGCTCCAAACGTGTCGGCCTTCCAGCCTCTTGTCTCGTTTCCTAACAGCGCTCTCAGATCGGAAGCGCGTCACGATGCCTTGTTACCTTTTGTAACAGCCTATCCTGCCGACCGCCTTTGGCTTTCGGCGCGCAGTCCGGCGCTGAATGCCTAAACGATTGACGGCTCGGTTGTTGCCGAGTTGGTATGGCGCAGGACGGGCTGTGGCACAGGATTTGTTTCCAAGTAAAGTGGAAACGACGCCACCATGTGAGGTCAGTATGCCACAGCGTTTTCGCCGATTCGGTCACCCCGAACGAGGCTACTCCCTGATCGAGATCATTGTTGTTGCGGCGATCATCGGGATTCTCGCAGCGATTTCGGGCATCTTTGTCATCTCCTACCGCAGGATAATTGCAGCGGACACTGCCGCGAGTGACTTGGCGGCAGCGATTCGTGAAACCCGCGCCCGCGCGATGGCGCAACGCAACACCTACCAGATGATTCTTTTTCGTCGGGAGGGCGCGAACTCAGACGGCTACGTCGTCATACGCTATGTCAACACGGCCCGCAATGTAATGGCGAACGAGACGCCTTATGAAACGACGGCGACGGTGGTAAGCCGCACCGAGTTGCCACCGGACTATCGTTTTCGGCGCTTCGAAGAGACCGGTACCGGCGTCTTCACCCCGCCTGCCACGATTTTGGGTCTGCCGGAGCTGTCGTTTACTACCAACAACTTCTCTTTCTTGGAGGAACGTGGCGTTGACCTTGGCATGAGCGGTCAGAGTGCCATTTTGACCTTCAAAAGCGATGGCATGATCACCTCTACGCCGCCTAATGCCGACCCGACCTCAAATTTCAAGAATGTACCCTTCAACGGCGTCATCTTTCTTAGCAACACGTTGGGCGATGCGCGAGCCCGTAGCCTGCGCGCGCGTGCGCTGACGCTGTTTGGCCTGACCGGACGGGTCACGATGTGGAAAAACGCAGCGCGCGGCGCAAGCCAAGGCGTCTGGGTCAGCGGCAGTCGTGAAGCCACGTCGTAGCCAAGCCGCCCGCACACGTTTCTCAGGAGGCTTGTCAGCCATGCTCTCTCCCAAACGTTTCTTTGCCCTTGGACGTTTACGTCGTCGGGCAGCCGGTTTCTCATTGGTTGAACTCTTGGTCGTCGCCGGCATTCTTGCCATCGTCATGGCGGCCGTAATGGGGACGTTGACCTTGGCGCTACGCACCACTCGCGACAACTCTGCGCTGGTTGAAGCCAACAACAATGTGCGGGCTGTCGTGAACTTTATCAAGAATGACCTCGACAATGTGGGTGAGCTACCGCTGACGAGCGTCTTTTTCGCCACTCCAAACCCCAATCCGTTTCTTGGCGCCCCGGCCGTCTATGTCCGGGGCGGCTTTCTAGCCAGTCGCGGTTTTCCGATTGGTAACATTTCTGCTTTACTTCCTCCGGACCGCATCGGGAATATTAATCCACGACTCGATGTTGTGACCTCGCTTCCAGTACAGTGCGATGTTCTGTCGCCGATTCAAGCTTGGACGGCAGCGACCAACGGCGCTGCAGCAGTTGGCACATTTGCAGCCCCGAACATTATTGCCAACCAGGGTTACGTCCCAAACGACGATACACCAAATGACCCGAACGATGTGATCCCGGCCGCCACGCGCTATCCCAACCTGCGCATCTATCCCGGCGCGTGCGACCGAACCGAAGTTGGTACGGCTTACGGCAATGGCAGCCACCAGCTCATTACCCTGCAAGTTAATCCCGTCCCAGTGGCGCTGCGCGTCTCTGTGCCTGATCCCGCCAATCCCGGCGGCACAATCATCCAAAAACAAATTTTTCCCGTTGAAGCCACGTTTTCGGCAAAGACGAGATTTTCCGGCTCAGACCTCATTCTTGAGCCGGAAGAGTTTGGCGGTAACCTTAGGCCAGACCGTGTTGCGCCTAATGTCGTCACTACCAACCCCTTTGTTAACCCAGATGACCGGCTGCTGGCGCCACGCCTGCGTCCCTTTGTGGATACGTTGTTGCTGACCTATCAGTACAGCTACCAGTCGTTGGGCGGCGGAACAAACGCAGCCGTACTTTGCGTCTTAGGGCTGGTCACAGGAATTAGCGGTAACAACATTATACTAGCGGCCAACGACTTGGCGGGCATCAATCCCCAAAACTGGAGGTCAATCATTCAAGAGGGCGTGTCAGTGACGATTACACGCATGCGGCTGTCGCACTACTTCATTGGGTGGAACGGTGAAAACACGCCGCCAATTCTGTTTTGTCGGCAGGGTGGGCTGCTGGCGCCGCTTGCTTTTGACATCGAAAATTTCCGACTGCGCTTCATGGTGAGTGATGAGGAGCGGCTGCGGCGGCTAACCGGTCAAGATACCCCTACCCCTGTACGAGGCGTTATGTACTACACCAATGATATTGGCGGTCGCCTCCCAGTTAATCCTCCAAGTCCTCCAGCTCCGCCGAACTTACCTCCTGCGGATGATAATCCTTCAATCATTCCCCGGTCACCACTCACCACTAAAATGCAGGTTCGAATGGTAGAGATCACCGTGTACGGACGCACCAGTGAGCGCAATCCGGCACTGATTAGGGCAGATGCCGCCATTCCCGACGCCTTCAATCGCGGTTATTTCCACGTCAGCGAAAGAACCTCTATCGGACTGCGCAACCTTGTACCCCGGTAACCACAGAAGCTACCTAACCCTTGACTGGACTCTTGTTATGAGACCGAGATTGGCCATGAAGACACGATTTGCCAGTATGTTACGTTGGAAAGAACGCCGCCGGGAGCAGGGCGTGGCACTTGCCATCGCCATAGTGCTGCTGGGCGTGCTGCTTGTCTTTACGTCGGTTTCGGCGACGTTGATGACGACGGAAGCGCGCCAAACGGCGGCGGAGTATCAGAAAACCCGCACCTTCAACGCCGCCCTCGCCTACCTAGAAACGATCACGGCGAACATTAACCGGATTCTCTCACGATCGCCGAACATCACGGCGGCCGACTTAGGACCGACGGGGATTACAAGTAATCTCCCACCATTCGTCACTGAAGCGGGGCGGCCGCTCTACACCTTTACGGCGGACACGCCGTTCGTCCCACCGGGCGCTGCCTCACAAACGACCGTGACGGTCAACGACCCACCCTTCAACGGGATGACCGCGCTGCGCCGGCAGTTTGTGTTAGGAGCGTCGGCGAGGGCGAACGACACCAACGAAGAAGCGCGTCTCATCCGGCAGGTCAACTTCTACCAAATTCCGGCCTTCCAGTTTGCAGCCTTCGGCTTTGATTGTTTGCAGATTTCACCGGGTCCACACTTCTATCTGGGCGGTCGCACCCACGTCAACCGCCATCTCTACCTCGGTGCCAACAGCCGGGCGTGGTTTTTCGGTCCAGTTACGGTCGCCGGTGAAGTTGTGCGCCAGATCACGCCCAGCAACAAAACCCGCGATGACTATTCATTTGTGCTTGATCCCAGCCGTAGCCCCAGCGGCTCATCGGCGCAGCAACTTGCCGATAGCGTCACGCTGCCTATTACGTCCAGCTTGCCGGTGACAAAAGGGCCGGGCGGCTACTCTACTAACCCTGACGTTTATCGTGTCGCTCCGATCAACTGGCTCATCAACGACATCAACTTGCCGAATGGCTACGGTCCAGCAGCCCCGATTGTCGGTGCCGGCCCAAACAACAACGGCATTGGAACACCGTGGGGTGTAACCAATGGTCATTCACCCGGCAAACAGCGCATCGTGCCCTTGTTGCTGCCAACACAAACCAACGGCTTCAACGCGATTGAAATCCTTCGGCGCGCAAACCCGAATGAGAACCGCGAAGTGTTGCGTAACTCGCGGTTCTTCGAAGGACAAGTCTCGACTCGTGCGACAACCATTCGCATCCTGCTTGACGATGACCTTGACCACTTCCCACCCGAGATACCGGGCGGCACGCGCGCGTATGATCTTGAGGCGCTGTCCAACCCTAACACACCGCTGTTTCAACAATTTTGGATTCAGAACAACCCGAACGTTGTGGAGTTCAATCCCCTCGCTGGTAGCGACCATCCTGACCAACCGGCCAGTGTGCTGCCAGCCGGTAGCGGTGGTCAGCCGCGCAAATACAATCAGAATGATACGTTGACGGTAGCGACCGGTGCGCAACGGCGCGTCCTGCCACCGCAGACGAACTTGGTCAATCAGCAGGCGTACTTCCAAGCTACAGCCAATAACGCCGACGATCAGACGCGCCGCAAGCGGACCTACATCAAGATTGAGCTGCTGGTGAACAACAACCCCGGCGGAGACCCGAACGTTCGTCCGGCGCGCTATGACATCACCCCGCACATTCTTAACCTTGGTATTACATCAGGACCGATTCCGGTTTTGCGCGACCTGCCGGCGAACAACCTGCAAGCCGGCCAGCCAGAGCCGGAGACGACATATGCCGCTGTTTACGCCCTTAACGACGGCGGGAGCATCACGCGCCTTCAGGACCAAAATCCGAGCAACATTCCGCGCAACTTCTTGCCCTTCCTAACTGAAAGCAACTCACCCAGCTTCATTGGGCGATTCATGCACACCTTTGGAGGGCCGAACGAAGTGCCGCCGGTCGCCATCAGCAGTCCCGTCGGCCCGGTCAATCAGCGCATCACCTACTGGTACGAACCCAACACCATTTTGACACTCCAACGGACGATGCTGCCCTTCACGCCGCAGACCAACGTCAACATGACCAACGCCGATCCGCCGCAGACGGACGACCGCGGCCGGCCCGTCGATGCGACGGAAACGGCGTCGTTGCGTGGGCGATTGACGAACGCCGGCGATCCGTCCACAACCGGCTACCCGGCGCGCTTCAAGAGCCTGCTGGCCAAGCCCTACTTCCGCTTCACGGACGACTTTGACAACCGGAGCTATATCAAGGGTTCGTATGACGTTGGCCCCGACGGAACGCGCAACACGGCGGACGACATGTTCCTCATGCCGAACCCGATGAAGAGCGACATCCCGCGTGAGGAAATCTTCAACGGCGAAAACAGCAGCGGCGACAAGCGGCAGGAGCGTTTCATCCGGCGCGTGCGTGTACGAGCGGCTCGCCTAAGGCAGCCGTCGGCAGGAGCCACACCAATTCCAGACGGACACACTCCACTTAGGTTTTTACTTCCTGACCTGACAGTACCCGGTGACAACCCAAGCTATGACACTGGTATTGTCAACGGTGTGAGGTACCAGACAAGCTTCAACCAAATCATGCGTTCGCCTAACTTCTGGACGAACGATCCAGCCAGCCCGGCGCGCGTGCTGCGGGTGGAACGCCAGTTGGTGCGCCTCCTGCGGCACTTTGTCTTTCGCCCCGGCATCCCCGGCTTCTACGCCATGCGCCATGACAACCTAAATATTCTGGGCAATCCGGTGGCGCCCGGCGCGGGCGCCGGCAGCCTTGGCGATGGGCGACTGGACAACGATTTGGACTACCTCAACCAAGGTCCGGCGACGTATCCGGCTTCACCGGCGAACGCCTACATCACTGGACCTTACACGCCTACGTACAACGTTAACCTCAACACGACGACGCCCGACGCGCCGGCGAACGGCGCACCGCCGGTCGGCTATCCGGGGGCCGGACCGAACGGCGTCATTGACCTACAGGACATGACGCCGTTTGCCAACGTCAACGACCAACAACTGCTGGCCAAATGCCTTTTCAACCCGACCGGACTAACCACGGCGGAACAAGTACGGCTGTTCCCGCATCTGCTGCGTGCGGCACCGCAGTTTACGGTGAACTTCCTTCAGACGCTGCGGAGCGCGGAGCTTGGCACGCCGGGCCGCTCAACCGACCCGTCGCTGGGCAACATCACGGGCATCGGCGACTTTGCGACGGCCGGCATTCGTGGCGTACCGGAAGTGGCGCGCGAAAACCTGACCTTCGACTGGAACGGCGACGGCGTGATTGAGCCGCCGCACTACCCGTTCGAGAATCAGCGCGTTGACTTGAATGCGGCGCGGCAAATTCCAGCCAATGAAAACGGCGAGTGGTTCCCCGGCGACGGCGACACCGACGATGCCGGCGAACAGATGAGCGCCGTCCCACGGCTCGTAGGTGTTACCGATCCCGGCACGCAAGGCGTTCCCCGCATGGGCTACTCGCCGGAGAGCAACATCAATTCGCTACTGCCTTCGACGTTGCGCGTCTTGCACACGCCCCCACCGGCAAACAACATCAATCGTGTGGCGCGTCGCACGACCTCGATGCCGATTGAAATTATTTTCTGGGAGGCAGGGCCGTCCGAACCAGGCTTTGAAGCCCTTCCTGATCCCGAAGGCGGACTTAATACCGTACCGGGCGATCCAGTCGGCAACACCGCCGCCACTCTTCCCCCTTCAGCCGGTTTTACGGAATCCGGCGAGTTCCAAAACTGCTTCCGCATCAAAGTTCCATTCAACACGTTCCTTGGTAAAGCCGAGGCTCAAGTTGGCACGCCACCAACACTAACTCGTTACAACGTCCGCGAGGCGGTGGCGATTATCTTCCAGCATCCGCTGGCTTCGCGAGTCTATCCAACGGCAGTTGGTGTTGATACGACCGGCATTGGACCGGTTACGCCCGCCTTTGATGCCGGAGCGGCCAACAATCCGCCAACAATCATTGGCCCAGCGGCCGGCACGCAAAACCTTAACCTTGAAACCCAGATCGGTCGGCGTTTGGGCTTGAGCGATGCCAACTACGCCTTCCCGGGTCACGCCTACATCGCCTTCGCGCCAAACCCGACCAATCCGACGCTGCCGCCGGAAAGTAACGCGACGCTGATACCGCGAATACGCATCGAGATGGATCGCGCCTTCCCGATTAACGTTTATGACCAGCGCGAAGGGCGCCACGTCAACCGACGCTATGGTTTCCAAGGGATTCCCACGGCATCCGATTACTACAGCGGCGATATTGGCGGAGCTCCCAACCGTGTTGTCGCCGCAGTCTGGCCGGCCTGGCCCGGCACTGATCAACTGCCTGATGATCAGCGCCTTCTGGCAAACATGGCGTACCGGTTGCCGATGCCCAGCCCAATTTGTTATGAGCGGCGCGGGCTGATGAACCTCACCGACCTAAACGTGGGCAACCTCAAGCGGTTGTTCCGCGGCGACTTTGACGCCTACCTTGCCAATGTTGAGGCCGCCACTTCCGGTCTGACGGCCAATCCAGGCGGCGGCTTCACGTCGGGGCGTCCTGTACAATCAGGCGTGCCTGGAGCCAAGATAGACGTGTCGGACAACGGCTTCATCGTCTATTTCTCCGACCGGCGCGGTGATTTCAATAACGACGGCATCTATGATTTCAACGATGTCTATGGCGAAAACAATGTCCTCAACCCGCTGGACGACAGTTGTGAGACCGACCCGGGAATGGTGAGCGATCCGCAGCAAGGCGGCATTATGGTTTCATACGCCAACGTCGCCAACGGCCCTGGTCCTAAACCCGGTGACGGACGGCTGCGGCGGGATATCGCTTGTGAAACCCAGCCGCTCGACCCGCCAACGCTGACCAACCCAGCCCGTTGCGGCGAAGCGCCGCACGGAGCCGTACCTGTTAACGACGGCTATGAATACTTTGGAGCCTCGGCCAATCCTGCCGCCCCAACGGCTGGCACAGGCCATGGTGTGGTAGCACAGTCCACACGCTACACCTACACGCCTAACCCGGACGGCACGCGGAGTGTTTCCGCGACGTTCACCGGCTTGGCCTATCAAACCAGCGGACCGAATAACCCGTTCCCCAGCGAACTAACGGCAGCGGTCAACGGCGGCGCTGGGATGCGTGTCTGGCGGATTGTGGATTCTGCTAAGACCGGCCGCATCCGCGCCTTCCGGCGGGCGCTCCGCATCACCAACGCTATGGATATTCCGCGTCACTTCATTAATCGGCCGGCTGGCAACGGACGCGGCTACACGGGGTTGACAGTGGTGACGGAAAATCCGTCGTACCTCCACGGCAACATCAACGCGATCGGCGTCTTTGAGAACTTCCAAAATGAGGACACCTCGCTCAACAGCCGGATTCCGCGTGGCGGGCCGACGCCTTCGGAAAACTATTGCCAGACCGGCAACATCCACAGCGCGTCGCCGCCGCCGAACGATTGGTGCACCAACTCGCTTGAACCGAATGACCCGCTGTTGCACGGCTCGATGGGGATATACGCCGACGCCGTCTCGATTCACTCCAATGGGTGGTCGGATGCGCGGATGTTTATGACTGGTTTCAACTACCTGTATCGTCCACAGGCAAGCTTGCGCCGCATCGCCGTCCGTACAACCGTCAAGGCGGCGTGGCTGACCGGGGCGCCGCGCACTGGAGCAGGCAACAACAACCCCGGCAACCTCACTGGGCAGGTTCAAAATAGTAATGCTGACGCACCTGACCCAGAAAGCTCAATGAACTTCGACAACAACACCGATGGTGGCTTGCACAACTTCCCGCGTTTTGCCGAAGACTTCGGTGGTGACCTACACACCCGCAACTTCAACTACAACGGGTCGTTCATCTTCCAGTTCTTCAGCCATCAGGGGAACGGACCGTTCCTGATTGGCGGTGACGGCAACTACACGCCACCCAACCCACGCAACTGGAACTTTGACACGGCCTTCCTAGTGCCAACCGGTGTACCGGCCGGGACGCCCTTCTATTTCTTCTACAAGAACGGCAGTTACCGGCAGGTCTTCCTCGAAAACAACCCGAACTAGTGCGCACGCACGTCGGCTTTCTCTTAGGCGGAGTCGCCCTTCGGCGGCTCCGCTTTTTTACGCTCAAACTTTTTCTGGGTAGAAAGGCTTGCTCGCCTTAGTCAGACAAGAGGCTGCCTGCCGCTCCCGAAGCTGTCGTTACTGTGGTGCGTCAGAGATTCCCTGAGAGTCCACACGCAAGCGCTCGGTACGGCCAGCCCCTGGTCGGCTACGCAGCAGTTTGCGGCGTGTGACCCGCCAAACGTGCTAGCAAGCGCGCTAGAAACGCCTCATCACAACCACGACATTCAGCCGTTCGGCGGGCGGCTTGGTCGCAGGCTTCCTGCTCCGGGTGACCGGCATGGCCCGGCGTCCAAGTCCAAGTCACATGGTGCGGCGCGGCGGCGCGGTCTAATCGTTCCCAGAAGGCATGGTTGGCCTTGCGCCGAAAGCCGCCTGTCATCGTTTCCACGACGTAACGCGAATCCGTCACGACCTCCACTTGGCACGGACGAGTCAGCGCCTCCAACCCGATGCAGGCGGCGACGATCTCCGCCTGCTGGTTCGTCGCCGGTCCCAAGTATTCGACGACCAGCTTGCGTGTTGCGCCTTTCGCTCCAACGTATGTCAGCAGCGCCGCAGCCGCTGCCGCTGCTTCCTCACGACCGTTGCCAAGGCTTGATCCGTCGCACACAAGCCGCACCTGTGGAAGCTGCATTCTCGCCACCCTGTGACTTGTCGTTCACCACCGGGAACGGCAAGATACGCCGACAACGGGCATTCGGACAACACGTTCAAAACCGGCTTTATTATGACGATTTTAGTCACCGGCGGCGCGGGCTACATCGGCAGCGTCACCGTAGAGCAGCTTCGACGGGCGGGGCGGCCCGTCGCCGTTCTTGACAATCTTTCTCGCGGCCATCGGGCGGCCGTCCCACCGGATGTTCCGCTCTACGTCGGCGACATCGGCGACCGCGAGCTTGTCCGCCGCATCATCCGCGAGCAGGATGTGACGGCGTGCATCCACTTTGCGGCGCTGGCGCTTGTGCCGGAATCCGTCGCGCATCCAGCGCTGTATTACGACAACAATGTACGCCGCTGCCAAACGCTGTTGGATGCGCTACGGGAAGCCGGTGTGCGGCGGTTCATTTTCTCATCCACATGCGCGACCTACGGGCTGCCGCAGACGATACCGATGACTGAAAACCATCCGCAGCAGCCGATTACGCCCTATGGATGGTCGAAGCTCTTTGTCGAACGTATGCTCGCCGACTACGACCGAGCCTACGGGCTGCGGTTCGTCGCGCTGCGCTACTTCAACGCCGCCGGTGCGACGGACGACCACGGTGAAGACCACGAACCGGAAACCCATCTCATCCCGAATGTTCTGCGCGTCGCACAGGGCAAGGCGGAGGCTGTTGAGGTTTACGGCGACGACTACCCGACGCCGGACGGGACGGCTGTTCGGGATTACATTCACGTCGGCGATCTGGCGGCGGCGCATGTCGCCGCGCTAGACGCCTTGGCTGCGGGGCAACCGTCGGCCTTTCTCAATCTAGGGACGGGACATGGCTATTCCGTCCTCGAAGTGATTGCGACAGCCCGGCGCGTGACAGGGCATCCAATTCCGGTGCGGATAGGAGCGCGCCGACCAGGCGACCCGCCGCAACTCGTCGCCAACCCGCGCGCTGCACAGGATTATCTCGCCTGGCGGCCGACCCGCTCGGACCTAGAGCCAATCATCGCCTCTGCGTGGCGCTGGCACTGCCGTTATCCAAGCGGTTACCCCACGGCGGAAGCCGCCGCACGAGCCGTCAGCGAGCCATAGCCAGCAGCGTCGCCATGCGCCTGGCGATGGCGTCCGGCGTCACATAGAGCGCCGAAATCAAGGCCACGGCGTCGGCTCCAGCCGCCCGAACCGCCGCCATTTGATGTTCGTCAATCCCGCCGATGGCGACGAGCGGTTTGGTCGTGACGGCGCGCACGGCCCGGACGCCTGACAAACCGACCACCGGATCGGGGTTGTCCTTGGTGCGGGTTTCAAATACGGGGCCAATCGCCAGATAATCCACCGGCAGTTGGTCGGCCGCCATCGCCTGCGCAACGTTATGGGTAGAATAGCCGATGACGGCGAACGGACCGAGTATCTCCCGTGCGGCGACCGGATCAAGGTCGTCTTGCCCCAGATGGACACCGTCCGCACCAGCGGCTTTAGCGACATCTACGCGGTCATTGACAATGATCCGCACGCCGCGCGGCCGCGCCGCCGCCAGCGCCGCACATACAGCTTCGTAAAGCGTTTTAGCGTCCGCCTGTTTGTCACGAATCTGAATGAGCGTCGCGCCGCCCGCGATGAGGTCTTCCACCAGAGACGGCAGCGGACGCCCAAGCGTTGGCGAGGTAATTGGGTAGATGGGCGGCAATTGCAGCGACATCGGACAAAGTATGGTTTCCACAGGTTCAGGTGGCGGCGGGCGAGCGTTGTATCTCGCTTTTCATCCGGCTTTCAAGGTATGTTCGAGGCAGTAACCCTCGCAATCCAACACTCTGTACCGACATCGTTTTTCAATGCCTTCCGTGTCCACATCCGCAGCGCGCGCCAGCGACGCCGCCGACCACGCCGACGTCAAGCCCGTGAAAACCACGCCGTCACGCAAAACTAAAAAAACCGCTCCCGCCGACGGTACGCCGCAATCGCTTGCCGACGCCCAGCCGGTGTTTCCCTTCACCGCCATTTTGGGGCAGGAAGAAATGAAACGCGCCCTGCTCCTCAACGCCGTCAACCCGAACATTCGCGGCATTTTGGTGCTTGGCCATCGCGGCACGGCGAAATCCACCTCGATTCGCGCCCTAGCGGACGTACTGCCGCCCATCGAGTTTGTCGCCGAGTGTCCCTACCGTTGCCCGCCGGAGAAGCCGGCTGGGCTGTGCGACACCTGCCGCACCGCCAAGCCGCGCGCTAAGCTCCCGACGCTGGTTGGGCGCGTCCCAGTGGTTGATCTGCCGCTGGGCGCAACGGAAGACCGCCTGTGTGGGACGCTTGACATAGAACGCGCCCTGAGCCAAGGGCAAAAAGCCTTTGAGCCGGGGTTGCTGGCTAGAGCGAATCGAGGCTTTCTCTACATTGACGAAGTCAACCTGCTCGAAGACCACTTGGTGGACGTGCTGCTGGATTCGGCGGCGGGCGGCGTCAACATTGTCGAGCGGGAAGGCGTTTCAATCGCTCATCCAGCGAAGTTTACGCTCATTGGATCGGGCAACCCTGAAGAAGGCGAATTGCGCCCGCAACTGCTCGACCGTTTTGGGCTGATGGCCGAAATTCGCACAATCACAGACATTGACACTCGCGTTGAGATTGTCAAACGGCGGCTGGCTTTCGAGCGCGATCCGGTTGCCTTCCGCGCCGCCTACGAACCGGCTCAGCAGGCATTGCGCGCGCAGCTTATCGAGGCGCGCGACCGGCTTGACGCGGTTGAAGCGCCTGACGACATCCTACGCTTTATCGCCAAGCTGTGCGTCGCACTCGATGTGGACGGCCATCGAGGCGAGATTACGTTGCTCAATGCGGCGCTCGCCAACGCCGCGTTTGAAGGACGAATGCAGGTCACGCTTGATGATGTGCGCGCCGTGGCGACACTCTCCCTGCGTCATCGCCTGCGCAAAGACCCACTTGATCGGACAGACGGCGGCGAAAAAATTCGTTGGGCGCTTGAAAAACTTGAAAAAGAAGCCGGCTGAACCCACCAAACCATCACACTACGGGGAAGCCTTCCTATGGCGCTGATTGGTCAAACGGCCCGCGTGAGCGCCGCGCTCGCAGCGGGACTGATGCTGGGACTGGGGCTTGGTTCGACGGGGACGGCGGTGCTCGGGCAACGCAGTGAGGCAGCGCTGCGCGTCAACCCACAGGAACGGACGCTGGACGCCAACTTGTTCGTCCAAACATCGGCGGAGTACGTCGCCTGCTGCCTGCAAACCTACGCTTGGGCAAGCGAGCGCCTGCGGCAACGGCTGGCGACCGCGCCGCCTTCGGAACTGCCTCCGGCGGTGATTATGGATTTGGATGAGACCGTTCTGGACAACGCCGGCTTTCAGTCGTATCTCGACCGCGAAAGCAAAGTGTATGACCAGGCAGCTTGGGATCGCTGGGAACGTGACTTCTCGGCCGAAACGCGCCTTGTACCGGGCGCGAAAGGCTTTATTGAGGAAGCCGAACGGGCCGGTGTAACGGTGTTTTACATCTCGAATCGCACTATGGCGGAGCCGACCATTGCCGCGCTGCAGCGCAACGGACTGTCAGTTGAGCGCATCGGCGAGCGATTGTTGCTGCAAACTGATACATCGGACAAAACGGCGCGGCGTAGGGCGGTTGAGGAGAAGTACCGCGTGCTGCTCTACGTCGGTGATAATCTGCGGGATTTTTCAGAAATCTTTGTAACGCCCAAGCTCGCGCCGGAAGATGCAATCGCCGCACGGCGTACGGCGGTTGAACGCCAGGCCTATCGGTTCGGGACGGATTGGTTTCTGTTGCCCAATCCGGTGTACGGCGAGTGGAAGAAGCCGTTAGGCGATGAACCACGCCGCTTTTTGCGGCCGACGAAGATGAAATGAAACCAACGCGAGACGCAGCGTTGCGCTGATTGGGTGACGCAGGGCTCGTCTTTCGAGACGCCTGCCGAACCTTTACGTTTGGCCGACGGCCGCCGCAACGCTGCTGTCCACTGTGCGAGCGTCCGGTCCGCAGGATAAAAAGTCCCAGCTTTGCCCCAGGTTGCGACCGCTATGCCGCTCGCGCCTTACGCAGGACAAAGCCCGCACACCCGACTCGAAAAGCGGTGAAAGCGGTTATGACGTGGTGGTTTCCGTAAGCGTTAGTCCCTGTGCTGTAAGGTGAGCATCTAGGACCTCTCCCCCGTTTGCGGTAAGCGCAGCGCAAACCTCAGCGCGGCGACCCTCGGCGACAATAAACACCACGCAACCACCGCCGCCGGCACCACATACTTTGCCGGCTAGCGCCCCCGCTTCCTGTGCCACCGCCATCAACCGCTCGATGCACGGTGTAGAAACGCCCTCCGCCAGTTGGCGTCGGTGATTCCATTCCCACCGAAGGCAATCCGCGACAGCCGCGATGTCGCGTGCGCGCACCGCCGCGCACATCGCCTGCGCTAGATCGCGGATTCGCGCCAGTGCAGCTTGCGTCGCCGCGTCGCCGTCAATGTGGCGCTTGAAGATTTCCCAGTTGTTCGCTCCCGAAAAATGCGCCTGTCCGGTGTGGCAAACAACTGTATGGGCGTCGAGCGTCGGCAACCAGTCGGCGGCCAATGTTTCACAGTGTACACCGCCAACGCCGAGATGAATGGCGTTGATGCCGCCGTACATCGCCGGGTAGTAATCTTGGACACCAGCCGGTACGCGAATCACCTGTGTTTCAATATCGGGAGCGACAGCGAGTAAACGCTCCGGCGAATATCCGGCGTTGGTCAGTTGATTAAGCGACCCAGCCAGCGCGATGACCAGCGCCGACGAGCCACCCAACCCTGATCCGTGGGGCGCGGCGCAGTCGGTCACGACTTCTACCCCGCTGGGCGGCGCAAAGAAAGCAACCAGCCGCGCCAAAAGCTGGAGTGGCGTGTCAAACCGCAAGTCGGCGCATGACGGATACACCTCGCGTCGCCCAATGTCGCGCGATTCAAGAACAATCGTCGCATCGGCGCGCGTGCTGACCGTGCAGGTCGCCGGCAGGTCAAGCGCAACATTGACCGTCACCGCGCCGGGATGGAACAAATACAGCGGCGGCAGGTCGAGCGTCCCGCCAGCCAAATCAACGCGGGTTGGCACCGTCGCCGTAATCGTTCTTGTCATGAGGCAGCGGGCTTGGTCTTGACGTAGCGGAGACGTTCAACGGGCCGCCCACCCAGCAGGTGTTCATGCACGATCGCCGGAGCGTCTTCTACCGTGACGCGACTATACCAAACCTGTTCGGGATACACGACGACCATCGGGCCATTGCCGCACTGAGCCAGACAGCCTGATTTGTTGATGCGAATTGTCTCCAGCTTGCCGGCGGCTTTGACTTCATCCCGGAGCGCCTGCCAAATTGCCTCGCTACCTTGCGTTGGGCAGGTTTTGCCGGAAACGCACACAAACACATGCTTTTCAAAAATACTCATCGGGATTTCCTTTGCTTGCGTGAAGAGGTGCGTATGGGGCGCATCTTGGCGAAAAGTCCAGAGCTTGAAAAGCGGATTGTGCGCATTCGCCTGGTTGTTTCCATTTGGACTGTCTGTGTAAAGTAGCGCCGACGCCGCTTTGGGGCGCTACTCTCCCCTAGGTTGATTCAGGCACCGTTATGTCAAAACACCGTCTTCCCGACTCGCCGATGCGCGTTGTTCCACACACGCCGCCCGGCGGCCTCAACGGTCAAGAGCCGACTGCCGCCGCTAAGAAACCACGCCCTAAAGACGACATCAAGCCCCCAGAAAAGTACACCTCATTGCTCAAAGCGGGCGCTGGCGTAGGCATTGCGTTAGGCATCGCCACCGTAGGCAGTCTGCTGCTGTTTCGCCTCCTCAACCGCCTGAAGGTTGAGGGTTTGGAAAACATTCCTGACTCGCACGAGAACGTCCTCTACTGCCCAAACCATTCGTCGCTGCTGGACAACTTCGCGCTCGGCGTCGGCCTGTACATCCCACGCATGCTGTTCCGCCCGGAGTACATGCCCATCAACTTGGCCGACCGGAAAAACTTTTTCGGCGACCCCTCCTCGCGGCGATTCAAGGATCGGGTATTGCGCGTCTTGGGTGAGTATTTCTTCAAAAACCTACGCACCTTCCCAGTTGACCGGCGCGGCGTCGGCCTCGAACAAGTTGACCAGTGGGTGGAAATGCTCCGGCACAATATCGTGATTGTGTTTCCAGAAGGGACGCGCTCACGCACCGGCGAGATCGGCCGCGGCCGCGCTGGCGTCGGAAAACTCATTTACGATGCGCGCCCAACGGTCATCCCGGTTCGGTTGATCGGGACAGACGAAGTGCTCGGCGTTGGGAAACTGATTCCCAGCATTTTTCGTACGGTGCGCATCATCATCGGTAAACCGCTTGACTTGAGCGATCTGCTCAATCAACCGCTGCCGGAAGACGAACGGGCGCGGCATGACCTCTATCGCGCGATTTCCAGCCGGGTAGTGGACGCTATCCGCGCCCTGGGCAACGGTAAACCTCTCCCGATGGACAGCTCCCGGCAAACAGATGAAGCGTCCGAAAGCAAGTCGAACGACGCGGCGCAGCAGTCCGCCGAACAGCAAAGTGCGGATACTCTAAAGCAAATTTGAAAAAAATCAGGTTTGACCGCAGAGGGCGCAAAGGAACGCAGAGGTTAAGGGCATGGGAGCACACGGATAGCTGGAAAATGCTTACGAGGCTTGGCCTCGACCCCTCCGCCTTCCTTGCGTCCTCTACGGTCAGACCTCCTACCGCGCTGGGAAGGTCACTTTCATCCCAAGCGTTTTCACAAGGAACGCCCAGATGTCGGCGGCCTCCTCGATCAGCTTTGCCGTCGGTTTCCCGGCGCCGTGGCCGGCCTTGGTTTCAATCCGAATCAGCACCGGCGCATCGCCTTTGTGCGCCGCCTGCAACGCCGCTGCGAACTTGAAACTGTGCGCCGGCACCACGCGGTCGTCGTGGTCGGCTGTCGTTACTAGCGTCGCCGGATAGCGCGTCCCTGGCTTGAGGTTGTGCAGCGGCGAGTAGGCGTACAGCGCCTTGAACTCCTCCGGGTTCTGCGGCGAGCCGTAATCCGACTCCCACGCCCAGCCAATCGTGAACTTGTTGAAGCGGAGCATATCCATCACGCCCACCGCCGGCAGCGCCGCACCGAACAGTTCCGGGCGCTGCGTCATGCATGCCCCAACAAGCAACCCGCCGTTGCTCCCACCTTGAATGGCCAGCTTGGCCGGCACGGTGTACTTCTCTTTGATGAGCCACTCGGCCGCCGCGATGAAGTCGTCGAACACATTTTGTTTGTTGAGCTTCGTGCCGGCTTGATGCCACGCTTCGCCGTACTCGCCACCGCCGCGCAAGTTGGGAATCGCCAGCACGCCGCCCATCTCCAACCACGCGATCCGCGCCGGTGAAAACGCCGGCGTGAGTGAAATGTTGAAGCCGCCGTAGCCATAGAGCAGCGTCGGGTTCTTGCCGTCCCGCCTGAGACCCTTACGGTGCGTGATAAACATCGGGATGCGCGTCCCGTCCTTGCTCGTGTAGAAAACCTGCTTGGTTTCGTAATCCGCCGGGTTGAATGTCACCTTGGGCTGCTTGATTAGCGTGCTTTTGCCGGTTTCCAGATCGTACCGGTAGATGCTCGTCGGCTGCGTAAAGCTCGTGAAGGCATAGAACGTTTCGGTATCCGTCGGCTTGCCGCTAAATCCGGTCGCCGTACCAATACCGGGCAAACTCACTTCGCGGATGAACGCGCCGTCTGTCGCAAACACCTTGACCTGGGTTTTGGCGTCAGCCAGATAGAGCGCGATAAACCGTCCGCCGACGTAGTGCACGCTTTCGAGCGTGTCCACCGTCTGCGGAATAATTTCGCGCCAGTTCGCCGGTTCAGGGCGCGTCGCGTCAACAGCAATGAGGCGGCCGCGCGGCGCTTCCCAGTCGGTACGGAAATAGAACGTCGTTCCGTCGTTGCCGACCGGTGTAAAGTCGGCGATGAAATCGGCGATTAGCTCGACGACCGGCGCGTCCGGCTGCGTCAAGTCCTTGTAGAAAAACAGATTCTTTGGGCTCGTACCCATTGTGACGACGATGCCGAGGTAGCGCCCATCGTCCGTCACATAACCGCTGAACCCCCATTCCTTGTGATCCTTGCGCTCATAAACCAGCCGGTCTTCGGACTGGGGTGTGCCGACGCGATGGTAGTAAAGCTTCTGGAAGTAGTTTGTGGATTGCAGCAGGTTGCCCTCTTTCGGCTCGTCATACCGGCTGTAGAAGAACCCTTTTGAGTCCTTTGTCCATGATGCGCCGGAGAACTTAATCCACTGAAGACGGTCGGGTAGGTCTTCGCCAGTTTCAATGTTGCGGACGCGCCACTCATTCCAGTCCGAGCCGGCCGTAGCCAGTCCGTAGGCAAGTAGCTTACCGTCGTCGCTGACGGCGTAGCTCGTCAGCGCCACCGTGCCGTCCGCCGACAGCTTGTTGGGGTCGAGCAGAACACGGGCCTGCGGGTCGTCGGGCGCATCGCCGACATAGAGTACGCTTTGGTTTTGCAGCCCGTCGTTGCGTGTGAAGAAGTACTTGCCGCCCTCACGGAAAGGCACACCGAACTTTTCGTAGTTCCACAGCTGAGTCAACCGTTCGCGGATGCGCGCACGTTCGGGAATGCTTTCCAGAAAGGCGAAGGTAACTTTGTTTTGCGCCTCAATCCATGCCTTCGTGTCTGGGGCGTCAGCGTCTTCAAGCCAGCGGTACGGATCGGCGACCTTAACGCCGTGGTAGTCGTCCACTTGGTCAACCTTTTTCGACGGCGGATAGGTGATAGGTGATTTCGAGGCTTTCATCCTGTCAGAAAAACTTTGGGCGAACAGCGTTGGCGGAGCAGCCAACATCAACAGCGCCACACCAGCCGTCAGTGAGCGTCGCCACGCTCGTCGCTTGAACATTGCACAGTTCCTCGTGTGGTATGGAATTGCGCCCGCCGACGTTTATCCCCGGCGGCTTATTCTGCTGGTAACCATGACACGCCGCGCAGTAAAGGCCTAGGCACTTGGGTATCTAACCGCGATAACGAATTGCTCGCCGACCTTCGACCCCGGTTCGACTCACAGCCCAGACGGCGACGGCGCGCGCCGCCTCCGGTAGCGTCACCCGGCGCTGCGCCGCTGGTTGCACTTGCAGCTCCCATGCTTCACCAGTCTGAATGGCGATACACCAGCACGCTGTGCGTTCCGGGGTATCCGTACGCCAGACGGCGACGGGACGCCCCACCATCGGGTCTATGAGCACCTCCAGAGCCGGCGCCGGCGGTGGCGTTGCGTCCAACCACGGTGAAGCCGGCACGAGCGCTGGGACGGCGTACACTTCGTGCCGGAGCAAATCCGCCAAACCGCCTCGGTTGCGCCGGAAGACCCGGAAACTGAAGTGAATATTGCCGCCTTGCCGATTGAGGCGACGCGCCACTCTGACCTGCGCCGCGATTTCGCTTGCAGGAACAGCGCGCGGCGTCCCGTCAGCTACCTTGAAGGCGGCGCTGCCGGGCCAGACGTGGCGGCTGCGCCGGTTCTGCGCCAACCACCACTCAAGCAAACGTAGGTAGCTTTGCTGTTCGCGTTCAATCGGCCAGTATAGCTGTGGCGCGAGATAATCCACTAATCCTTCCGCCAGCCAGCGCCGGGAGTCGGAACACAGTTCCATGTAGGAGTTAAGGCCCTGAATACCCGGCGGGTGATTTGGCTGCCAGATGCCAAACGGACTAATTCCAAACTTGACGTGCGGCTTGAGCCGGCGTATCCCGTCAGCAACTTGCTCAAGAAAGACGTTGATATTGTGCCGGCGCCAGTCGTCGCGCGTCCGCCATCCCCTCCCCTGCCCGTACCGCGCCCAACTGTCGTCATCGGGAAAGGGGATCACATACCCCGACACGAGACGTTCCTTGTAGGGGTAGAAGTAGTCGTCGAAGTGCACAGCATCAATGTCGTAACGCTCCACGACATCGAGAATGACACGGAGCGAGTGGGCGCGCGCTTCCGGCTCGCCGGGGTCAAGCCAGTGATAGCGTCCGTAGGGTTTGGCTAAGTCCGGCCGGCGGCGCGCAATGTGCTGTGGGTCAACGCCGCCCTGCCGCGCCCGATGCAGCGCCCGAAAGGGATTGAACCAAGCGTGCAGCTCTAGTCCGCGCGCGTGCGCCGCTTCTACAGCGAACGCCAGCGGATCGTAGAACGGCGTCGGCGTCCGCCCCATCACGCCGCACAAATACTCCGACCAAGGTTCGTACGGACTGGCGTAGAGCGCGTCGCACATTGGTCGGATTTGAAAAATTACCGCGTTGAAACCAAGCGCCTGCGCCAAATCAAAAATCGCCGTCAGTTCGGCCTGTTGCTGTTCCGGGCTGAGGTTGCGCGCCGAAGGAAAGTCAATGTTCTCGACGGTCGCCACCCAGACGCCGCGAAACTCGCGCGGCAAGCGTGGGATGTCGGCGATGAGTTCTTCGGCGGCGACTACCCATCCGGCGTCTTGAACCGGACGACCAAAAACGCCGGACGCCGGTTGAAGCAGACCCCAGCCAACGCCGAGCAGCAGGTTTTTGAGGAACTCACCGCGTGTCATGCCCCGCCGACCACACGTACCAAAACTTGCCCCGGTCAGAAGCGAACCATTCAGAAATGAACGATGAAGTTGTCGCCAATCCGTTGTCCGCGCCCTTCACCGGACTGACGCACCGGCGACGCCTCTTGCATCAGATCGGCGCGGACAACCGCCGCCCGCGAGAGCGTCGTCCCGTCGGGAATGGTCACGCCGTCGCCGACGATGACCTCCCGCAGCCGCACTTTAGCGCCGATTGTGACACGGTTCCAGAGGATCGTACGTGCCACGTCGGCGTCGGCGGCGATGCGACAGCCCACGCCCTGAACAACGGCTTGTTCCTGCCCCGCTAGACGACAGGAAAAGTCAAGGTATCGCTCTAGCGTACTAAATTCGTACCAAGCCTCGTCCGGTGCGGCAATGTGCGCCGTAATGCGGCGGCCGTCGGCAATAGCGCGCGGGTACACGTCGGTTGTCGTATGCGAGAAGACACCCGGCGGGATGTAATCGAAAATGTCCGGTTCGAGAAGTTGGATGCCGGTGAAAAACAGCGGCGGCGGCTCATCCGGCGCGGCTTCAACGGTCGGGGCAGGGCCGAAGCCGCGAATGGCTCCGGCGTCATCTACGTCAACGACGCTGAATCGCTCGCGCCGAACATTTGGCTTGAGGATCAGCGTCGCCAGAGCGCACGTTTTCCGGTGGGTTGCCAGCGCCGCCCGCAAATCAATCGTCGTGACGAGCTTGCCGTTCATCACGATGAACGTCTCAGTCGGGTTGAGCAGCAATTTGGCGTGATCAAGCGCCCCACCAGTACCTAGGATGGCATCATGTTCGTAACTGTAGGCAATCCGACAACCGAACGCTGACCCATCGCCAAGCGCTGCGACAATCGCCTCGCCCCGGTAATGCAGGTTGACGACCAGTTCACGACAGCCAAAACGCGCCAGATAGGCGGCGCCGTACGTGATGAGCGGTCGTCCTAGCACTGGCAACGCCGGCTTGGGGCGATCCAGCGTGAGCGGAAAAAGCCGCGTCCCAAATCCGGCAGCCAAGAGCATGGCTTTCATAAACACTAGAGCAGTTTCCACGTGAGTGGAGCGGCCACTCCAGCGTGAAACACGTCAACAGTTTTGGAGTGCGACGGAACACCACCGCACTTCAAACGGTGAGCTGATCCGCTGCGTTTTCTTGGAAAGTGCACTTTGGCGCTCTCCGGCCTTGTCCAAGCTCTAGCCCTTGGTTCTACGAGCTGAACAGAGGCCAAAATGAAATCCGGGCAAGCGCGTTCAAGTCGAATCAACTCTGCCCGCTGCCGACATACAAATCAGTCACAGCCGATTATCGCTTGAACAGCTTACTGATAAGTTCTCCAACATCCTGTTGCAGAATGCTCTTCTTGGGTTCGTCCGGCTTGGCGGGCTTTGTCGGGGAAGCCTTTGACTTATCAGCTGGCTTTGGCGGCGCAGCAGCGCTGGTGGACGCCGGTTTGAGCGCTAGCATCTGCTTGGCTATGGCGTTGTCCGGCTGAATCGCCAACACCGCTTCAAACTGCTTGCGCGCCGATTTTTCCATCCCTGCCTGATGGTACATGTGACCCAGCGCTAGCCGCGCATCCACGTAGTTTTCGTCCAGCTTCAGAATCGCCAACAGTTGTTCTTCGGCTTCCTTCCGCAACTTGGGATTTTGCATACACAGTGACGCCAAGCGCGAACGGTAACGAATGACATCCGGGGCCAACCGGACCGCCTCCCGCAAGTAGGTCATCGCCGTGATGAAGTCCTTCCGCTCAATAGCCGCGCAGGCAAACTCATAGCTTCGCGCCGCCGCCTCAGCCGCCGCTTCAGCCGGTGCGGCAATTGAACCGGTGGTGCTACTGCCCGTCGGCATCCCCTGTGTATTAGTCCCTGTTACGCTCCCAAGGGGCTGCGTGGCGGACGGCGACGCTATGCGTCCCGTCGTTCCGCCGGGCGGCGCTGCAACACTTGGCGGGGTTGGTATCCGCCCTGTTGCGTCGGGGGCGGCGGCAGGCGGTGTGGTGTGGACTTGTTCAGTGAACGGTGCGGCAGGTGACACAGAAGGCGGCGTCGGCGTCCTGCTCGGCGCGGTCACAGAAGCGACTTTGGCTTCGGTGCGTTCGGTACTCTCTGGCGTCAACCCAATGAACTCGTCATACCGCCGGCGCACGTCCGGGTCACGCAGCTTCTCATACGCCTCGGTGAGGCGGGCGAAAATCCACTCGGCGTTGTCTAGTACATCCGGAGCGCCCAGCGTTCGATACCGGTCGGGGTGGTACTTCTTCGCCAGCTGGTAGTACGAGCGTTTGATGTCGGCGTCGCTTGCCGTTGGCGCTAGGTTCAGAATGTCGTAGTACGTGGTCGTCTTGAGCGACAGAAACTCGCGCAGCATCTGAAGCTCGAAGCGAGCTTCATCGGGATTGACGGCCTCCGGTTCGGGCGAACCAACTGGCGTGGAGGGCGTTGCCGACGACGGAGGAGCCGCCGACGATGCGACTGAAGCCGCAACCGGCGCAGCCGGTTGTGGATTGGCCATGGTCGGACGTGGATGCTCAGCCGTTAGGATACCAGCGCAGACCAACCCGTACACCACGCGCAAAATCGTCATCTCTGGTACGCCGCTGACCAACACCAGTTCATCAATCGTCATTCGCCCTGTAATCCGTGACAGAACAAAGCCCTCCGTACCATCAAGCGTCGCTCGTTGTAGTTGCGTCGCGGCGTCCGGAGAAAGCTCGATGTGCTGGGTCGTTGGCCCTAACGAGCGCCGGATGGCGTCCTCATTCGTCATGCGCCGTACGCCCATCAGGATGATGTTCGGTGTCAGTAGGTCAAGTTTGACATCGTGGGCGGCGCGTGTGCCTTCCTCAAACGAGAATTCGCCGCTCGTCCATTCGAAAGCGGCCAAAATGATGTCTGTCAAATGCTGGCGGGCGTAAGTTTCGACTTTCTCGCGCGGCATGACGCCCATTTCGACAAGCACCTGACCAAAACGCTGTTTGGCGTTCGGCCGTTGCACGGCGGCGTCGTACTGCTCACGGGTAATAAGGTCACGCGCCAGCAAAAAGTCGCCCAACCGTTCGTGAGGCAGGTTTGAAAGGGCAAACACCAAGTTGCCCTGCTCGACAAACACGGCGCGCAGCTCACGGTTGCGCGTCATCCGCAACAGACCCGTACGCCGGGACAAATGCAGGTCACGAATAATGTCGGCGAAGTTGAGGAGCGAAAGCGTACCGTTCATCAAACTAGGGTCGGGGTTGTGAACTGTCGGTGATCGAAGCAGGCTATAAAAGACAGCTTCGATTGTGCTTCGCTTTCGACAGGCGCACAAGCCAAATGAGCTAAAAATCCTTATCGAAGGATCGCCTCCCACCGGGACGAGGCTAATCGGCGGAGACGACTTCCATGGCGCATCCAACCTCCCCCGCCGGCGCGCCACCTAAGAAATCCTCACTGAGACCGGAGCGTGCTATGGTTGACCTTAGCCGTACCGGGCGGCCCAACAACTAAATCAGGGATGCTTGACCGAAGAGGTGCTCAATGCGTCAGCGTTTGTCCCGTTTCTGCGCCTTGCTTTGTGTTCTGAGCGGCTTTGTCGCCTTCCAGTTCACTGGTGTCACTGCCCAGACGCCGCCACAACCGGCAACCTCCGCCGCCGGCGAAGACGAATACACCCTCGACGTGGTCAATGTCTCGCTGCCGGTTACAGTTCTGGATCGGGAGGGACGATTCATCCCCAATCTTGGACAAAACGACTTTGAAGTTTTTGAAAACAAACGTCGCCAACCCATTATTGCCTTCCAGCGCCGTGACGGACTGGCACTCAATGTCGCCATCTTGATGGATACCAGCACTAGCGTTCGCTACCGGCTGGCGTTTGAACGTGAGGCAATTACGGAGTTCCTAAGTAAGCTGCTTGACAACCGCCGCGACCAAGCTTCGTTTGTGACGTTTGATGACGAACCCCGCATTCGCGCCGGTTTCACCAACGATTTCCAGCAGTTGGCGCGTGTCGTCAACAGCGTGACAACCGCCAACGGTCGTACTGCGCTCTATGACGCCGTTAAGAAAGTCTGCTTGGAGCAAATGCCGTCGGCAAGCACCCGGCGGCGTGCGATTCTCTTGGTGACGGACGGCGGCGACACAGCTAGTGAGACGACCTTGGACGAGGCCATCGCCATTGCGCAACGTACGGAAGTCACCATCTACGCCATCAGCACCAAAGGCGGCGGCGTGTTTCGTGTCGAGGGCAACCCGTATTTCAACCTGGACGACCGCAAGCTCAAGCGTCTCTGTAAGGAAACCGGCGGTGATGTCTTTTTTCCAAGCGATTCAAAGCAAACCAAGCGTGCGTTTGATCTGGCCAAGGAGTATCTTCGCAACCAGTACTTTCTTGTCTATGAACCCCGCGACGGTCGAACCGGTAAGCACTTCCGAGAAATTGAAGTTCGAGTGCCCAAATACCGTGACGCCCGCGTTCTCACGCGACGAGGTTATTTCCCAGCCGGGCCGGCTGCCGACGCCAACTAATTTCCGGCGTTTAGAAAGCTTCCCTAGCACAAACGAAGAAACCCCACTCACTAAGGCGACACCTCTATGAACCACCGCCTTCGGCTCTCATGTATTTTCCTTGCCGCTGCAGTCGGCTTGCCAGCCGCCGTCACCCACGCTGACACCATCCGGCTCAAGAACGGCCAGACCATCGTCGGCAAGATTGTGCGCTATGAAAACCGTCAGTTCGTGATTGTGTATGAACGGTCGTCGCCGACCACCCAAGCGACCATCGCCCTAGAGGATATTGAGAGCGTAGAGTTTGATGGGCGACCACTGCCGCCGGGCTATGACGGGCGACCAACGGATGCAGGCGGCGGCCGACCGTCCAGTCCGCCTGAACCACCGCCAACAGGCACATCGCCTGCCGCCGGCGACCTCGTGCAAACCGTCGCTGTTATTGCCCGCGACGATTGGACGTACACCCAGCTTGATGTACGTCGTGGCGATCGAATTCGGATTTCGGCGCGCGGAACGGTGTATCTTGACGCCCGCCGTCAGTCCACGCCGGAGGGCATTCCCGACGATGACCCCAACAAATTGATGCCGGGACGGCCGACGGGGGCGCTGATTGCCGTTATCGGCGATGACAATAACGACTTCATCTTCATCGGCAGTTCCCGCGAGTTTACGGCGCAGCGTAGCGGCAAACTCTACCTGAGCGTCAACGAAGGCGATCTGTCGGACAACAGTGGTAGCTATGAGGCCCGCGTCGAAGTTCAACGCAAACCCTAACGGGTCAAACGGCCTTAGGCGTCCACAACGGGTAAATTGTTTCCAAACACACTTTCTAGGTTGGGATGGCTCCGTAACTTTTGAGAGTAAACGCTTTATACTCTTAGGTCAGGAAGGATGTCAGGCCATGCCCATCTACGAGTATATGTGCGACAACTGCGGCGACCGCATTGAAGTGATCCAGAAGTTTTCTGATGCGCCGCTCGTCACCTGCGCAAGTTGCGGCCAAGATGCACTAAGTCGCGTCGTGTTCGCCCCTAGCCTCTCCTTCAAAGGCTCCGGGTGGTATATTACCGACTACAGCGCCAAGGGGCGTCGGGAAAATACCTCAACCGACCATGAAGAAAGGGCATCTAAGGCAACGTGCGGCAGCGATGCAGCGATGGACTGCGACGCTGGTTCATGTGCGCAAGCCGCGTAACAATCGTCGAACGACAGCGCGCGGCGTTATCTGGATTCTACCCTTGGTGAGCATGCTGCTTGTTGGAGCAGCGTCGCTCACCGCCTGCCGATCGTCGGCTGCTCAGTCCGTCGCCGTCATCAAAACGGAGTTCGGCGACATTGTTTTTGAGTTTTTTCCCGACGTCGCCCCTAAACATACCGCTCAGATCCAGTCACTTATTCGCAGCGGCTTCTACAATGGGACAGCCTTCCACCGCGTTGAGCCGGGAAGCCTCATTCAAGGCGGCGATCCAAACTCCAAAACCGGACGCGAAGATACTTGGGGCCTGGGACGACCCGACCTACCTAAAATTCCAGCGGAGTTTAGCGCCCTCAAACACGTACGCGGCACGGTGTCCGCTGCCCGCGTCGCCAATGACATCAACAGCGCCACAACGCAGTTTTTTATTTGTTGCCGTGCGCATCCCGAATGGGATAATCAGTACACCATCTTCGGCCGGGTGATCGCTGGCATGAACGTCGTGGACATCATCGCCAACGCGCCGACGGTTGAAGGCACAACTCGTCCGAAGCAGAAGATTACGATGCTTTCCGTGACGCTCGAACCACGCAGCAATTACCCTCCGACGCCCCCCCAGTATTGAAAGGTCACCGTCCACGCTTATGTCCGACCGCAACTCACGTTCGCCGGATGCGGATACGACGCGCACACCCGGTTCGGGGCCTTTGCCGCCGGAGACGTCCCCACGTGTCGAAGAAGGCGACGACGACATTGCGGCGGCCATTGACGAACTGATTCATCCGACTGGGGCTTTCGCTCCACCCTCGCTTGAGGACCAACTCGCGACCGAGCGCCGAACGGAAGCCGAGCTGAAAAGTATGTTCAGCTCGATTGTGTGGGAGTTTCTCGAGCCGGTAGGGCTGTCACTCTACACGCTTGCGGACTACGTTGCCCGCGCTGGCAACGCCTCCGAGCAAAGCCGTGTTGTCAAAGGCACGGTGGAAGCCTGCATCGGCGCGTTGCGGCCGCTGATCAAAGCCTCCGAAACGATCCAGTACCATGACATTCTCGACGTTCTCAAAGGTATTGAGCGACCGCTGCTGGATGTTCGGATGGGGAAACGCACGCTCACCGAACGCGATACGAAGAACCTTACCCGCGACTTCAACGAACTACGGCGGTTGATTCGTCAAAGCCTCGCGTCAGAGCCGCCGTCCCCACCGACCGAAACTGACGCCGTGCTGGCTGCTACGCCACACATTGCAGACGTCGCCGCCTATTTCAAGACGATTGATCCGGTCAACCTACAACGGTTGCATGCCGCTGGCATTACACGGCTGGGCGACATTGGTACGGCGTCGGCTTACGAGTTGGCGACGGCAGCCGGCATTCCCGTCCAAGTCGCCGAACAGGTCAAAGCCTGTGCTTTTCGGGCGATTCTCGACAACGCCGGCGCACCCCCGCCAAACAACGCGCCGAGCGCCACACCGAGTCCGCTCTCAGGCTCTCCGGTTGGGAGTGCGCCGGGGACATCACCCACGTTGGAAACGCCGGATGGTGGCCCGCCGTCGCTTGACCTCAGTGGAGAGTTTGCAGTTTTCGACGCCGACCAGCCTATTACCGAAGCCCGCCGGCTGGCGCACCTGCGCGACCTCATACAGCAGGAAGGGGCGCGTTATACTCAAGCAGGCGCCCGCCTAAGCGTTGAGTTGCACCGCGCCCACCGAGCGTTGTTGCAGTTGCGCGCCGAACATAATCGCTTGCGCGGCGAAGTCGAATTTCACCGCGAGGAATTACGGTCGCTGTTTGATGCATCGCCGGTCGGCGGCGAAGCCGAAGACGCACACAAAAACCTGCTGGCGGCGACCCAGCAAACGCTCGACGCACTAACGGCGGCCGTCAAGAAGGCCAACCTGTTCACTCAGCAACTGGCGGAGGCGCTGACGGAAGCCCGCGAACTGATAGGCGAGGTGAATGAGTTGCGCCGCCGACGGCGTCTTCGGCGGGGCGATTCGCGTGAGCCGTAGTCAACCAGAAGGCGTCGGCGTCAGACGCCGCTGCCGAACAGCCTCGTACAACACAACGCCCGCCGCCACCGATACATTCAACGACGTGATGCGGCCCAAAAGCGGCAGCGACACCACGACATCGCACCGTTCCCGCACCAAGCGCCGTATCCCCTTGCCTTCACTTCCAAGGACAACCGCTGTCGGGAGCGTGAAGTCCCAATCAACGTAGGGGCGTTCGCCGTCTCGCTCAACGCCAACGACCCAGATGTTCCGCTCACGCAGCGTATCGAGCGTTGCCGCCACGTTGACGACGCGGACGACCGGCAGGTACTCCGTTGCGCCGGCTGAGGTCTTCACCACAGTCTCGGTCAGCCCGACGGCGTGATGCTCTGGGATGACGACGGCGTGGGCGCCGGCACACTCCGCCGTACGAATGACGGCTCCAAGGTTGTGCGGGTCCTCGACTTGATCCAGTACAACCAGCAAAGGCGTGTCGGCGACGCCGGCCAGCACGTCGGCCAAATCGGCGTAGGCGGCCGGTGTGACATACGCCATGACGCCCTGATGGTTGGCGCGGCGCGTTGCAGCGTCGAGATGCGTGCGGTCGGTTTCAACGACCGGCACGCCCATCTGTCGCGCCAACGCGCGAAGCTCCTGCAACCGATGCGGTTTGCTTCCCTGCGCTACGAGGATTTCACGGACGCGCCGCCGTCCGCTGCGCAGCGCCTCCAGCACCGGCGCGACGCCATAAATGACCGACATCTTCCCAACGCCTCCCTTATGACGTTACCAGATGATTGCACCAGATGACTGCCTCCAAGGACGGACAAGCCGCTGGTTCACTTACCGGACTGATTCGGCTAGGGTACGAGCGTACACGTTACCGCCGCTGCAAGGACACATCGTCTCTATGCTTCATCGCCTGACCCTGCTCTGCTGCATACTGATGGTCTGCATATTGATGGTCACCGTCTCGACGGCCTGCTCCACCGACAAGCCGGTCTCCATCGCCGCCGCCGCTCCCGCTGCACCGCCAGCGACCGCGCCGCCGTCCGCAACGCCTAAGCCGTCCGGCGGAACCATCGCCGGACTGAGGCTCGTCAAGAAGCTCAATGTACCGGCCGGGCCGAAGTCGCTGCGGGTTTTGCCCGACGGCAAGCGCGTCATGACGTGCAACCTGTACGGCCGTCAGGTGACGTTCATTGACGCCCAAACATACGAAATTCTCAAGCGTGTGCCGGTCGGCGGCGAACCCGTTGAATGCACCTTTACGAAGGGCGGTAAGTACGCTTGGGTGTCCCTTTACGGCAGCGAGCGCGTCGGCGTCACTAGCGTCGTCGTCGTGATTGACACCGACACCTACCAGATTGTCGCGCGTGTTCCGGCGGGACGTGTCCCAAAGGTTGTGGCGGAAAGTCCCGACGGCAAGTGGGTCTATGCAGCCAACTAGCTGTCGAAGCCCATCACGGTGATGGATGCGGAGAAGTTCGTCAAAGTCAAAGATGTGCCGGTTGGGCGCGTACCGCGCGGGATTTGCTTCGTACCCGACGGCAAGCTGGCCTACGTCTGCATTATGGGTGGGTCCTCGCTAGCCGTAATTGACGTGGAGAACGGACACCAGAAGATTCGAAACATTGACACTGGCCGCAACCCGCGTCACGTCTGCGTGTCGCAGGACGGTAAGACGCTCTACGTGACGCTGAACGCTTCGGGGATGCTTATCAAGATTGACCGCGCTACGGAAACCATCATCGGACGCGCCAAAACCGGGACGCAGGCACGCTCCATGTCGCTGTCGGTGGATGACCGCTATGCCTTTGTGTGCAACTACGAAGACAACAACTTGGGCGTCGTTGACCTCGAACGGATGCAACAAGTCTTCACGGCCAAGACTGATGTTCACCCGATTGGGGTGACGACGATGCCGGATGGCAAACACGTCTGGGTGTCGAACTATCGGCCGAGTACGGTGTACGTTTTTGAAATCGAATACGCCGGTACGCCTGAAACGGTAGGTCATGACCGACCATCCGGTTGTAACCAATGTGCAGATGTGACGGGTCGGGCGGCGGCGTGAACACTTAGCCTCCGGCGAGTCCACCAACTCGTCATGTTCAAAGCACGGCTGAGCTTATGGCAGGCAAAAAGCCGCTTGGGCGTTGCCCTACATTTCCATTTTCACTGGGTTTTTCACCCTTGGAAGGTCTTTATGAACCCACCTGTGGTTGGGAAGGCAAGGCAGCGGTTCCACTGGAGCATCAGGTTGCTCTGGCTATGCCTGTGCCTGAGTCCGTCGCCTACGCCGGCGCGTCCGCCGGACGCCGTAACGGCGGTTCGGATGCTGCTTGATCGCCAAGTCGCCGCTTGGAATCGCGGCGACCTAGAGGGCTTTATGGACGGCTACTGGCGCTCACCCGAACTGATGTTCGTCTCGGGGACGACCGTAACTAAGGGGTGGGAAGCCGTACTAACGCGCTACCGCCAACGCTACCAAACGGAAGGGCGGGCGATGGGAACGCTTGACTTCCATGACCTCGTGATTGAACCGGTCGGGTCGCGGATGGCGCTTGTCCATGGCGGTTGGCGGGTGGTCTTACCAGACCAGACCGTCTTGGGGGGACGATTCACCCTGTTGGTACGCCGTTTCTCAGTCGGCTGGCGCATTGTGTACGACCATACCTCTTGAACGGCGACCTCAATGGGAGCGCGTTCCGGGGCCGACACGGAGGATGGCGACCGTGAGACGCGCCGTCGCTCCGTCGTACGCCGGCGTCACAGCCCCGTCAGGCGGTCGGCGATGTATTCTTCGCCGGGCTCTGGCGTCGCCGGTATGGACGACGGTGACGAAACTGGCGGCGTACCTTGACTATGGCCGTTGATGAACCGTGGTTTGGCGACGGCGGCGTAAGCCGGTTGCGCCGGCGCCGCCGAAGCCATTGGTAAAGTTGCGGTTTCCCTCACCAACTCAGCCTTACCGCGATGTTTGAGCGCTTCGATAAGGAAGTTTTCAAACATACGCCGTCCGTCACGGCTTTCGTTGCGGTGTTCCCACGGGCTGGGCAACTTGCGCCAGTCCTCAAAGGATTTTTCAAGGTGGAACTGAACGCCGTAGAGCAACTGTCCATCGCTACGCTTGACCATGATCTGGTTGCGGGTGAGTTCGCTCTTCGCCAACAACGAAAAACCGGGCGGGACGCGCTCCAACATCAGGCCGTGGTTTTGCCACACCCGCAGCGTGTTTTTCGGTAGTCGTCGTCCACGCTCGGTCAAAATACCGGCGAAAAGCGGGTCCTGTGGGCGCAGGACATGAATGAGGTAGTACTGGTACTCGCGCATGCGCTCCGTACGCTTCTCCCACGGATTGAGGCCATCCAGCGTCACTACGCGCGCACCAAACGCCTGCCCCATGATCTGGTGGCCGCCGCAGATGCCCAGCACCGGGATGGTCGTCCGCTGAAGGAATGACTCCAAGCGTGCAATTAGTTTGGGATTGTAGAGATCAAAGTCGCGCAGCGTCCCGCTGATAATGATGGCGTCAGGGTCAAAGTCGGCCACCTTGGCGTCGGTCAATTCATTCAAGCGCGCCACCAGCCAGTGAGGCTTCATGACCAAGTTGTTAATGTTCTGTGTGATGTTGCTGATGGCAAAACTGGCGACCTTGCGCTCCTCCGCTACCCAGGCTTCGGCGTCGAAGTTCGGTTCGTCCTTGGCCTTTTCACTAAGGTCAGACGTACAGGCGATCAGGTTGTCCAACACAAGCACGCGCATGTACTCAATGCGCTGAAGGATCGGCTCAAACTCGCAGTAGTCTTTCCACTGTCGCGCCATGCGGAACCACACCTTTCCTCGACGGGGACGCGAAACAACAGGGTTACAAATGATCGGCTCAATTGCCGCACCCTAGCCAACTTAGCCGGAGTTTGTCAAAACACACCGCAACGCCGTCGCCTGCTTGTTCTACGCGAATTGCGTCGCGCCGACCGTTGCAAGTATGCTTACCGCCCGGTTTCTTGAATGCTGTTTCAAAAAACCGAACTCATCTTCAGGAAAGTTACCATGTCCACTCCGGTTATCGTATCCACTACCGGCAACGCCACGGCGGAGGCACTGCTGCAAGACGCTCGCGCCCGCCGTGCTACCTTTCCCGACGAGCGTTTTCACGGGTTTACGGCGACCGTGGTCTTTGATGAAAACGCCCGCACCTTCAGCGGTTGCCTGACATTCAAAAACGCCCGCGAGATTATCTTTGAACTGCCCGGTGTGAGTCCTGAAAGCATCCAGTGGCTCCAGGACGTTCTTGCGATGAACATCGCCCACCGGCTGGAGCGAACGGGCGGCATGCCGGTTCCGACCGACTATCCGGTGCGGATTGTGCCGGGAGAGGAAAATGCGCTGGGCGTCAAGCTGGTTTTTGACGGTGACCCGATGGCGTCAAGCTACCGGATTCGGGATGGGGTAATTACCGAAGTGAGCCGGCGGATGCACGGCTCCCGCTTCACCATCACGACGCTTGAAGTCGTGACGACTGCGGACGGACGAAACCTACCGAAGCACTACGTTGTCACCTACTTCGATCCGGAAACCGGTCGCCTGGCGCGCGTGGCGCAATACACGGAGTTGTATGAACAGGTTGGGGAGATGTATCTCCCCAGTTACATTCGAGTCATCGAGACCGACGACGAAAAAACTACGGTGCGCGCGCTCGTCCTGCGCGACCTCAAGCTTTTGTCGGACTGACGGTTATGACACTTCGTGAACGCTTGCTGGCCGATTTGACCGCCGCGCTCAAAGCCAAGGACACAACCCGCCTTGAAGCTTTGCGCATGGTCAAGGCGGCGCTGCAGAAGCAAGAAATCGAGGTTCAACATCAACTCGACGACACCGAGATGACGGCGTTGCTTTCGACGCTCATCAAGCAACGCCGTGAAGCGGCGGAGTCGTTCGCTAAAGGTGGTCGTGAAGATTTGGCGGCTAAGGAACGCGCCGAGCTGGAGCTTCTGGAAAGCTACCTGCCGCCGCCGCCAAGCGCCGCCGAACTGGAGACGCTCGTGACTTCCGTCATTACCGAAACCGGCGCCGCTTCCGTCAAGGACATCGGGTTGGTCATGAAAACCGTAATGGCGAAGCTGGCCGGGCGGCCTGTGGATGGCAAAGCCGTCAACGAGTTGGTCCGCGCCAAACTTTCCCAGTGATCGGCATTTTGAGGAACGCCGCTATGGATCATACGGCGACTGCCGGCCCTCATCATCTCGTTGTGGATAGCCTGACCGAAGGCTTTGCCCGACTGATCTTCCACGGCGACGCCCAAGTGTACTTTGACTGCCCGCGACGGCTGCTTCCGGCCGGCATTCGGGAAGGCGACCATTTGCAAATGACCTTCACCCGCGACGACGAAGCCCGCGTGCGCGAGCAGGCCGAGGTCAAAAGTCTGCTCCGCGAGCTAACACAAGGGAATGACCCAGACCAAAAGGACTTCTACCTCTGACGGGCCATCTTTCCATGATGAGTTACCGCGACGCCGGTGTGGACCTTGACACCGCCAATGAAGCCAAGCACCGAATTCGAAACCTAGCGCGCGCAACCTTCAATTCGCAGGTGCTAAGCGACATCGGTGGGTTCGGCGCGCTGTTTCACCCTGATTTTAAGGGGGCCTCTGACCCAGTGCTCGTCGCCAGCGCCGATGGCGTGGGGACGAAGCTCAAGGTCGCTTTCCTTACTGGCGTCCACGATACAGTCGGCTATGACCTTGTGGCGCACTGCATCAATGACATTCTTGTACAGGGCGCACGGCCGTTGTTTTTTCTCGACTACCTTGCGACGGGAAAGCTCGCCCCAAGTATTGTCGCCGCCGTCGTGGACGGTCTGGCGCGCGCCTGCCGTGACTTCAACTGCCCACTCATCGGCGGCGAGACGGCTGAAATGCCGGGGTTTTACGCCGACGGCGAATATGATGTCGCTGGCTTTATTGTCGGCTGGGTGGATCGTGCACGCATCATTGACGGGAAGCGCATCGCCGTCGGCGACGTGGTGCTGGGCTTGCCCTCTGTCGGGCTGCATACGAACGGCTACAGTTTGGCGCGGAAACTCTTTTTTGAGACGGCTCGCTACGAAGCCGATACGTTTGTTGACGCCTTGGGCTGTACGGTCGCAGAGGAACTGCTCAAGCCGCACCAGTGCTACCTACCTGTCCTTGACCCCTTGCTCGACGGCGGACGGCTCAAGGGTTTAGCGCATATCACCGGCGGCGGTTTGCTTGATAACCTGCCGCGCATTTTGCCCGATGGCTGCGCCGTTGCGGTTCAGCGCGGGAGCTGGCCTACCTTACCCGTGTTCACCCATCTGGTTGAGCTTGGGCGGCTGTCGGAAACGGAAAGTTACCGCGTGTTCAATATGGGCGTCGGCATGGTGGTGGTAGTCGCCGAGGCAGACGCCGACGCTGTCCGTGACGCCATTCAAGCTCAGGGCGGCGAAGCTTTTACAATTGGACGTGTCATTAGCGGCGACCGAACCGTTCAACTGGTTTGAGCGCCGCAACGACGACCAAGGGGAGAACCACACCGATGCCGCTCCACCCGCAAGCCGAAGCTTTTCTGCAGCAGGTCGCCGCACTGGGCAACCCGCCACTCTGGACGCTTTCTCCAGCCGAAGCCCGTCAGGCGTTTCTTAGGCTGCGGGCGTTAGCTGGCTCGCCGGAGCCGGTCGCCCACGTCACACACCGCCTGATTCCGGGCAGCCAAGCGAGCATTCTCCTTCGCCTGTACGTCCCGGACGGCGACCGCCCGCTGCCGGTTACAGTGTACTTTCATGGCGGCGGGTTCGTGATCGGCAACCTCGACAGCCACGACAATGTTTGCCGTGCGCTGGCCAACCGTACGCCGACCATTGTGGTCGCGGTGGATTACCGTCTTGCGCCCGAAAGCCAGTTTCCGGCGGCACCGATTGACGCCTACGACGCGCTGCAGTGGGTCATCAGCCATGCCGAAGAGCTTGGCGGCGACCCGACACGCGTCGCCGTCGCTGGAGACAGCGCCGGCGGGAATCTGGCGACCGTAGCGACGCTCATGGCGCGGAATCGCAAGGGTCACCTTCCAGTGTTCCAAGTGCTGGTGTATCCCGTCACCGACGCCACTCACAGTCAACCTTCCTACGAAGAGAACGGTGAAGGATATTTTCTCACCAAGGATGCCATGCAGTGGTTTTTGGGGCATTACGTCCCGGCCGACCAAGACAAACGCCATCCCTACCTCTCACCGTTGTTCGAAAAAGACCTGACAGGGCTCCCGCCGGCGCACATTATCGTGGCGGAATACGACCCACTGCGCGACGAGGGGACGGCTTACGCCCGGCGCTTGGAAGCCGCTGGCGTCCGGGCTTCCGTTTCCCACTACGCTGGTATGGTGCATGGGTTTTTCTCACTGACAGGCTGGTTCGACGACGCGCAACGGGCGATTGACGAAGCCGCCGCTGTCCTTCGCCAAGCTTTTGCGGCGTCTTCAGCGCCAACCCCATAGCAGCACGATGACGCCCTGGCTGAAAAGTCTTACCGAAGGCATCCAGCCTCCTGACCAAACGTTCGCCGCCAAGGCGCGGGCGCGACAGGTGGAACTGGTCAAACCGCCAGGCAGTCTGGGACGGCTTGAAACGTTGGCTACTCAGCTTGCGGCCATCCAAAGGACCGAACAGCCGCAGGTTCGGCCGCGCGCCATTGTTGTGTTTTGTGCCGATCATGGGGTGTGCGCTGAAGGCGTCAGCGCTTTTCCGTCACGGATCACCCATCAGCATTTGCGGAACTTTATCGGCGGCAGAGCGGCCGTCGCCGTCCTTGCGGAAATGACCCAGAGTGAGTTGGTCGTTTGCGACGTTGGCGTGGACGCCGATGTTTCCGGTTTGCCCGGTGTTCGGCATCGTAAGGTGCGACGCGGCGCACGTAACTTTGCCGTCGAGCCGGCGCTGACGCCGGCGGAAGTTGAGCAGGCTGTTCGCGTCGGCTTTGAAACCATCAGTGAACTGGCCGAACGGGGCATACGTGCGGTCGCCGTCGGTGAAATGGGCATTGGTAACACGACAGCGGCGGCGGCCGTCACAGCGGCGTTGACCGGACAGCCGCCGGAAGCAGTGACCGGGGCTGGAAGCGGCCTTGCACCGGAAGGTCTGGCACGCAAAATCGCTGTCGTTCGACAGGCGCTGGAACAGCGCCAACCACGCGCTGCTGAGCCGCTTGACATCCTTGCAAAGGTAGGCGGCCTGGATGTGGCGGCGATGTGCGGCGCGTACTTGGGCTGCGCCGCCTGTGGCTGCGTCGCCGTGGTGGACGGCTTTGTTTCAACAGCGGCGGCGGCGCTGTCCGTCGCCTGTGCGCCAGTGGCGCGTGAGTATATGGTGTTTGGGCATCGTTCAACCGAGCCAGGGCATCAAGTCCTTCTTAGTTTTTTGGAAGCGACGCCACTCCTACACCTTGACATGCGGCTTGGCGAGGCGAGCGGCGCAGCGTTGGCGTTGACCATCCTTGAAGCGGCCTGTCGGCTGCACGGCAATATGGCAACCTTCCGTGAAGCGCAAATGGAGTAAACTGCGCAGCAACCACTGAACCATCCCCCAGAAACCCCACGACGGCGAGGTTCCAGCAATGACTTTCGACCAATCTTCACTCGTAGGACATACCATAGATGGCAAAGTACGGCTGGAAGCCATCCTCGGTCAGGGTGGGATGGGCGCAGTCTATCGTGGACGTCACTTGCTGCTGGGACGGACGGTCGCCGTCAAAGTGCTTCGACCTGAAACTCTGACAGTTGAAGGCGCGCTTGAACGCTTTTTCCGAGAAGCGCGCATGGCAGCGGCGACGGAGCATCCCAACATCGTCACGGTGTATGATTTTGGTCAGTTGCCCGACGGCGGTGCGTACCTAGTCCTGGAGTTTGTTGAAGGCAGAGGGTTGCGCTCGCTCCTACAAGAACAGCGAGTGCTGCCGCCGTCGTTGGCGTTGCCGATCTTAGGCGAGGTCTGCGCCGCCGTTGAGTTTGCCCATCGGCGCAACGTTATCCACCGCGATCTCAAGCCCGACAACATCATGCTCAAGCGGCGCGACGACGGCAGCGCCACGGTCAAAGTGCTGGATTTCGGTTTGGCGAAAACGCTGGAGGAAGCTGAAACATCGTCGAGCATTACGCGCACCGGCGAACTTGTTGGGACGCCGGCTTACATGTCGCCCGAACACTGCACCGGCGAAGAGCTTGACGCCCGGTCGGACCTCTACAGTTTGGGCATCATCGCCTACGAAATGCTCTGTGGACAGCCGCCTTTTCGCGGGCGTGTCGCCGCCATTTTGACGGCGCAGATTCAGCAACCGCCGACGCCGCTACGCGAGCTCAACCCGAATCTCCCAGCGACGTTGGAAGCAGCCGTGATGTCGGCTTTGGCGAAAAAGCCAGCTGAGCGCCCGGCGTCGGTAGCCGAGTGGTGGGCGCGGCTGGAGGCGGCTTACGTTAGCGCGTATGGTGAAAAGCCGAGTGCGACGATCCTACTGCCGCCGCCACCGGCGGCAGCGGTTACAGCAGTGGCAGCCGCCAGCGGCGTTGCATCGCAGCCGGTCGCTTCCGGTCAGTCGCCAGCGCTGCGCAGTGGCGGAGCGCTTCCGCCTCGGTCAGATACCGGTACCGGCATGCTCGGCGCGCAAGCACGTCTAGACAACCAACCAGCGCCGCCGTCCCACTCAAGTGTTCCAGCGTCTGTTCCGATACCTAGAGTTGAGACGGGGACGCTGGCGATTGGCGCACTGCCGGCGCAGGTAAGAGAACTGGCGCAAGAATCGGTCACGGCTCAGACGGTTGTAAGGGACAAAGCGCTTGTCAGCCGGCTTCGTTTGGAGCGCTTCCAGCGAGTCGGCTTGGTGGTTGGCGGCGCATTAGCGCTAGTCGCCGTCGGCGGGCTGGCGGCGACCAACTGGATGCGCAGCGCCACGACGCCGGTCTCCCAACCCCCACCGAATCAGCCGTCCGCTGTTACCCTTCCAGTTGAAGCCTCTCCTACGTCAACTGGGACACCTGCCGGTCTCCCTACGCCGCCGCCCGCCGTGGAAACCGCCGAAGCAAGTCCTACTCCGAATCTGTCTCCCAACGAAAACGTGTCACGGCGTTCTCCCAGCAAGGCCCGAGCGAACGCCGATACCGACCGTCCGTTGAGCGACCCGGGTCTGCGCAGCGGTAATGACAGCCGACCTGCATATCCGGAACCACCGTCCCCAGAACGGGCTGCACCGCCGCCGACCGCTCCGCCTCGGCCGCCGAGCGAAGCGCAGCCGCCGGCCAACACTACTCGCCCGACCTCGCCGCCAGCGTCACGGCCGCAACCTGAAGCCGGTACGGCGCGCAACCGTTCTGATGAGCGGCGACAGGAGCAAAACAAACGCCGATGGTGGGAATTTTGGAAAATCGGACGTGACAAAGATAAAGATAAATCCCGACGCCCACGGGATTAAGCGACCTGCCGACAGTTGCCTGTGCAGGTTTGTTCACTGTCATTTTTATGAAGGAAAACCCACGCATCGGATGCCCGTCGGCATGGCGGCTATCGCAAAACCCGTACGTAGCATTTACCAGGCAACTCGGACAGTGCACCGTTGAGCGTTAGATTGAGCAACGCCGCCATAGCGCGCGGCTGTCCGAGTCCGCTTTGAACGATGAGCGTATCAATGTGCACCGGTTGATCAAAACTAACCAGCGCCAGTAGAGCCTGTTCGTCTTCGGTCAGGGCAAGAGGCAAGGGATGTTGCGCCGGCGTCTCCGGTGACTGTTTGTGTCGCAGGCGGCGGCGCAGTTCATAGGAAAATTCCTCCACCACATCGCGCCAATCCATGACCAGTTTTGCGCCGTCCTGAATGAGCCGATTGGTACCGACTGAACGGCTGGACGTAATGTTGCCCGGTACGGCGAACACTTCGCGTCCCTGCTCAAGCGCCAACCGCGCCGTGATCAACGAGCCGGATTGCTCCGCGGCCTCGACCACCAATACACCGAGGCACAGTCCGGCAATAACCCGATTGCGGTAGGGAAAATTTTTGGGCGTCGGCGCTTTCCCAAAGGGAAATTCAGTCACCAGCGCCCCGGTTTCAGCGATTCGGTCGGCGAGCTTGGCATTTTCTCTGGGATAGACATCGTCCAAGCCCGTTCCGAGGACGGCGATGGTGCGCCCCTGCGCGTCTAGCGCGGCTTCATGGGCAACGGCGTCAATGCCGCGCGCCAGTCCTGAAACAATTGTGACGCCGCATGCCGCTAGGTCGCGCGTTAGCTTGGCGGCAGCGTTGCGGCCGTAGGTTGAGCAGGCGCGCGAACCCACCACAGCGATGCAGGGCTGGGCGATGGCTTCCCTCCAGGCGCCCTTGACGAACAGGATCAACGGCGCACCGTAAATCTCCCGCAACAGCGTTGGATAGTCACTATCCGCCAACGTGATGGCTCGGCCGCCGGAGCGCGCCAGCGCCGCTAGTTGCCGCGCCGCCTCTTCCGCCGCCTGCCCTTCCGCCAACGCCGTCACCACTTCGTCCGTCAGACCCAACGCGCGCCATTCATCCGGGGACGCCCTCAGCGCCGCCGTTGGGGTTTCAAAGTGGTCAAGCAACCGACGCCCCGTGACCGGGCCGACGCCGGACGTCAGCACCAAACGCAACCAGTCTTCCAGATCAGAGCGCATGTCGGTCGGCATGGGCGTCGGCGGTGGACGGTGACACATCGAGCGTAGCGGGTGCGGCGACCCGCTTGACAGCCTCCCAAATGGCGTTGAGTTCAGCAGGGTGGCTCTCAGACAGGCTCTTACCCTGCGCTGCCAATGTTCGCTCGACGGCGCCGAAGCGCTGGCGAAACTTCCGATTAGCTGCTTTGAGCGTGGCTTCAGGATCAAGGTGGAGCTTACGCGCGAGATTGACGACGACAAACAGCAAGTCGCCAACCTCTTCAGCGACTTGCTGTGGGTTGGCGTCCGGTGAGGTGAGCACCGCACGAAGCTCACGGGCTTCTTCATCAAGTTTGTCCAGAACAGCTGTTGCGTCAGGCCAGTCGAAATCGTAGTATGCGGCCCGCTCAGTCAGTTGCCGCGCCTCAATAAGCGCCGGCGTCTTCGGCGATACGCCGTCCAGCACCGACGGTGCGGCGTCCGGCTGACCGGCGGCGGCTTTTTCTTGCGCCTTGATCACCTCCCAGTTGCGCGTCACCTCGCGCGCGTCGCACACGTTGACTTCGCCGAACACATGCGGGTGTCGGCGGATAAGCTTCTCACGCAGCGTTTCAACCACATCGTAGATGTCGAACCGCTGCGCTTCGGCTGCAATCTGCGCATGGAAAATGACCTGAAGCAGCACGTCGCCGAGTTCTTTGCACAGTTCAGCGTCATCGCCTTCGTCAATGGCGTGCAGCACCTCATACGCCTCTTCCAGCAAGTAGGGCTTGAGGGTGTGATGGGTTTGCTCCCGATCCCAAGGACAGCCATCCGGCGCACGCAGCCGCGCCATCACCTCCACCAGTGCCTGAAAACGGCCTTCCGCCTCGCTCTCTGGCGTTGCTTGTGCCATGAAGACAACCTCCCGGTGTTTGCGCACACCACCTAACCATCAAGCGAACATTGACTTTGCCCCTCGGACAGGTCAAGCCGGAAGCGGCCGCAGGTTGGAAATTTTGGATAAGCAATGCTAGGTTGGGCGTTCATCTGAGCTTTCTTCCGTACTTCGACCGAACACAAGTCAAGCCGCAGTCGCTTGGCGGGAACTCACACATAAGGACTATGGACGCCAAATCACCAACGCCGTCGGCGGGGTCGTCTTCGCAAAATCTTCAGGACAACTTCCTCAATCAGGTGCGTCGTGAACGTACAACGGTAGCCATCTACCTCGTCAGCGGCGTGAAGTTGACCGGCCGCATTCGTGGCTTCGACAAATACTCGGTCGTTTTAGAAGCGGGTAACCAAGAACAGCTCATCTTCAAGCACGCGATCTCTACGATTTCCGTCCTGCGCAGTGGCCAAAGCCGGAGCGCCGCCCCACCGGCCGGCCCGGCGTCTGAGTCACCGACCGACGACAAACCGGCCGGCGATCCTAACGGCGGTGCGGCGTCGTAAGGCTCACCACCTATGCTCCAAAACAGCGGTTTCTTTATTAGCTTCGAGGGCATAGACGGCTGCGGGAAGACCACCCAAGCCGCTTGGCTGGCGGAGGATCTCGCACACGCCGGACGCCGCGTGACAAATACCCATGAGCCGGGAGGGACGTTGTTCGGCCAGCGGCTGCGCGAGGTACTGTTGATGACCGCCGCCCCACGTACGCCCAAGGCTGAAGCGTTGTTGTTCGCCGCCGACCGCGCCCAGCATGTCGCCGAAGTCATCTGTCCCGCGCTCGAACGCGGCGATGTCGTGATTTGCGACCGCTTCGCCGACTCCACCCGCGCCTACCAAGGCGGAGGCCGTCGCCTCCCAACCGACTTTATCGAGACAGTGATCCAGCTGGCGACAGGCGGTCTTGAACCGCACCTGACTTTTCTTCTTGATCTTCCCGTGAGGGAAGCGCGGGCGCGACTGACCGGACGTGGGGGTCCAACCAGCGGCTTTGACGCTGAAGACGGCGACTTTTACGAGCGTGTCCGGGCGAAGTTTCTCACGCTGGCGCGCGCACATCCGACGCGAATTTACGTTCTTGACGCTACGCAGCCGCCGGACGCCGTTCATGCCCAAGTCTGGGAGGTGGTTGGAAAGCGTCTTGGGCTTTTTTGAGCTTTTGTCCCAGTGAGTCTTAGGGCATGCGAGGATTTTGGCGCATTTTCCGCTTCAGCGTCCCCTGTCTATGCGAGCCAGCGTCACCCTCTGTTCCGTCCCGGAGAGGAGAATGCGGCGTGCATGATGCGCCTGCCCGGGGTATGTGACTTCCCTCTATGACCGTTGAGCTTGACTCGCAGACCGGTTTGACTCCAACCCAGCAGCAAGCGGTGGAAACGCTTAACAAGCCGCTGGTCGTCACGGCCGGACCCGGCGCTGGCAAGACGCGCGTCCTGACGGAACGTTACCTGTGGTTGCTGATGCAGCCGGGGGTCGGCGTCGAAAACATTGTCGCCGTTACCTTTACCAACAAAGCCGCCAATGAAATGCGTGAGCGCATCCGCCGCCGGATCGACGCCCATATCGCCGCCGCCTCAGGGACGGCCGAGGAACTCCGATGGCGGCAACGCAAGCGGCATCTGGAAGCCGCCGCCATCGGGACGATCCATGGCTTTTGCTCGCGCCTCCTACGTGAGTTTCCGCTGGAAGCCGGCGTTGACCCGTACTTCGCAACGCTGGACGAGTACACTGCAACGGTCATGCTCGACCTTGCGGCGCAGCAGGCCGTCACCGGAGCGATTGACGGCGGCGGGGCGCTGGTCGCGGAGTTGGTCGCCGCCTACGGACGAGCGGAACTGGTCGAGGCGCTCAAACAAGTCTTCACCCAACTGCGCAGCCTAGGCCTGACATTGGACGAAGCCGAACGGCTGACCAGTCAAAACACGCTTGCGGCAGCCGACTACGACGCACGTTGGCGGGAAACGGCGGCGCGCGTTGATGAGCTGCGGGGTATCGTCGCGGACGAAAGCGCCGCGAAAAAACCGGCGCAGACGATCCTTGCCGCCCAAAATTTCCTTGCCGTTTGGACTCAGGAAGCGGACGCTTTGGCGCAACCGCCGGCGTCTGAGCGGCTGCCGATGTTCCTCGCAGCGGTCGCACGTCTTCGGCAGGCGTTGCCTGACGCACGCGGTAAAGTGAGCGCCGTCGTCAAGGCGCTACAGGCTTGGTTGGGCACGCGCGCCAAAGACGGCGGCCAACTAGAAGCCGCCTACTTGGATGTGTGCGCGCGGGATTACCAGCGCGTTGTATTTGACCTCCTGCGCAGTGTTGACTTCCTGTACGACAAAGCCAAGCGCGAAGCGGGAGCGCTGGACTTCGAGGACTTACAACTCCGGGCGCGGGCGTTGCTGCAATCGGACGACATGCGGCGGAGAGTCTGCGCGCGCTACCGGCATTTCCTCGTGGATGAGTTCCAAGACACCAACCACCTTCAGCGGGACATCCTCGATGCGCTGGGGGCGGCGGAGTCGGCGGCGGGGCGAACGTTTTTCTTCGTTGGTGACCGTAAGCAATCCATCTACGCCTTTCGCGGGGCGGAAGTGGAGGTCTTTGAAGAAGTCATTGAAGCCGTCGCCAAGCAGGGCGGCGACCATCTGCGGCTGGATGTCAACTTTCGCAGCGATCCGCGTCTGGTGGCGTTTTTCAACGCGCTGTTCGGTCAAGTCATGCGAGCGCCGACCGGAAGCGACCCAAGCCGGCTGCGGGAAAGCGGCTTCATCGCCTATGAGAAAGGAGAGGCGGCGCGTCCGCCGCTGGACGCCGCAGCGCCCGCCGTCACCTTCCTCTACACCGCCGTACCGCGCCCGGAAGGCGGACGGTCGCCCCATGACGACTCACTGCGCGACATCGAAGCGGCGCGGCTGGCGCAGTACGTCAAAATGTTGGTGGAAAGACAAATCCCACTGGTCAACGCCAACAGCAGCCAACCGCGTCCGCCGACCTACCGCGACATGGCGCTGCTGCTGGGCGCGCTGACGGATGTGAAGGCGTATGAACGCGCTTTGCGGCACGCCGGCGTACCTTGCTACGTCGTCGCCGGACACGGTTTTTACGGACGACCGGAAGTCTCCGACCTCCTGACCTTGCTGGAGTTTCTCGACAACCGCGCCGACGACATTGCTCTGGCGGCATTGCTGCGGTCGCCGTTGTTTGGTTTGTCGGATGAGACGTTGTTGCGACTTCGGCTTGCGGATGAGGCGGTCGGCGACGGCGCGGCGCGCTCCCCGGCGCTATACACCAGCTTGCGGCGGGAGGTGCGTCAGCGGCAGGCCGCCCTGCCCGACGACCAGCGCCGGTTGCTTGAAGAAGCCGTCGCATTGCTGGACGACCTGCTGGCGGTACGCAATCGGCTGCCGTTGCCCGATCTGATCGAGCAGGCGGTGCGCCGGACGGGGTATGACGTGGTGTGTGCGGCGGCTGAAGACGGTCCGCAACGCCTGTCCAACTTGGACAAACTCATGGCGTTGGCGCGTGGGTTCTCTCGCCGGGAAACCCACTTGTTGCGCGACTTTGTGGCCTACATTCGTGAGTTCCGCCGCCTGGACGCCCGCGAAGCCGAGGCGCAACTGGAACTCGGTCTGGACGCCGTCGCCTTGCTGACGATTCACAAATCGAAGGGACTGGAGTTTCCCATTGTTCTGCTACCGGATTTGCAGCGCCGGTGGACTCACAAGGCTGGAAAATTCGTTTTTGAGCGCAACAGTGGGCTGGGGTTTGACATCCCGGACATGATGAGCAACCTGCGCCGGCCCGAAATAAAAACCAAGGTGCTCGACCGGCTCGCGCGCCGTGAGTACTTTGAACGCATGCGCCAGCTCTATGTCGCCATGACGCGGGCGCAAGACCACCTCATCCTTTCCGCCGCTGAAGAAGCGGCCGGCGGCGACACAGCTAAAGGCGCAGCCGGGTGTTTTCTCGACTGGATTAAGGCGGCGCTGCCGTTGCCAGACACGCCGTGCGAAACGGAAATCGTGGTAGGCGACGCGCGAATCCGTTTCATTGGCGTGGATGCGCCGGAAACCGCCCCAGCGGAAACCATTGCGCTGGAGAGAGAGCCGCCAAGCCGAGAGGTTTTCGTGCGGGAGACCGAACGCGACGCCCGCCGACGGGAACGCGAGCGGCGGAATCTCATCCGTGACCTTGAAGAGCAGCTGGCGCCAGTGCTAGCCGACGAGGACGCCGCCGCTGGTTGGTATCGCTACACGGCGCGACAACTGGCAAGCTTTGTCAACTGCCCCCGCCAGTTTTACTTTGCACGGTATTTGCACCCACTGGAGGACGAAGAAGGCGGCGCGACGCGACGCGGCGACGATGTGGAGCGCCCAGAAGCCCAGGCCCGGCTTTCGCCGGCGACGCGCGGACTCGTCATCCATCGGCTGTGCGAAACGTTGGAGCCGGAAGACCAAGACGACCGAGCGTTACACCAAGCCCTGCGAGCAGCGATCGCCTTCCTGCGGGCGGTAGGACAGTTGGACAATGTCGCGCTTGACGACAACGCCATAGCGCACGACGTTTGGTGGCTCGCACGGCGGTATGCGCAGAGCGAACTGCGGAAAACTGTTGACGAAGTGCGTGTCAAGTCGCGTGAAGATCAGCGCTACGCCGTCTGGAGTGAACGCGAGTTTATTATCCGGCGCGAAGCGGCGTTGGTCGTGGGCGTCATGGACAAAGTGCTCATCACGCCGCACGCGACAGGAGTAGGCGTAACAGCGCATGTGATTGACTTCAAAACCAATGCGTTCAAGGCTAAAAGCGGCGAACCCGGTTTTGAGGCGGAACTATCGGAAAAAGTCGCCCAGTACCGCCTGCAGTTACAGACCTACGCGCTGGCGTTGTGGGCGCTGACGCCGGAGGTGCGAGAAGTCCGCGCCACGCTGCACTTTGTTGCGCCTGATCGCGCCTTCACGCTGCCACCGGAGCAGGTTCAGCGGGAAGCGGCGGCGCGCGTCGTCGGCGACACAGTACGGGCGCTGACCGCCATTCGGACATTCGCTGCGACTGACTTTGAGGCCAAGCCGGGCGCGCGTTGTTTGGTTTGTCGGTATGCAGCCGTCTGCGCCGACGCCGTACGGGAAGAACCGGCGGCGCGCTAGTGGGCTTTCCGCAAAGCGGCGGAGCGGGTGTCCTGCTCGGGCAGACAAAAGATGATGGATTGATTGGGAAGCGTTCCGCACGCATCGGCGGTCTTGGTCAACACTCTGGCGACCGGACGGAAACGGCTGATCTCCGCAAGGAGGTCGTCGGGTAGTTGAGCTTCGTGGGCGCACCCGATCACCCACTGCGGGAAATGCGCCAAGCGACGAAGCAAGGAACGAAGGGCGGCTAGATACTCACGGCGTGAAGCCAGACGGCCGCCGAAGCGTCCAGTGTGCGCCAGCGTAAGCTGCACTAGGGCATCCGGCGCATCGCGAACCCACAGTTCGCGCCAGCCGTCGCGGTAATAAAGCGCCTGATCGTAAGGCGTCGGTGACGGTAGGCGGAGATAGATGACATCGGCCGTCGTCTGCACGACGAACACATGCGCCGGCAAACAAGTCGCCTGGTTCGCCAGCCCGTTGTCTATAACGCAATTGACGCGCGCCAACGCCTCAATTGCCGCATCCTCAAATGTTTGGCGCAAACGCTCCACGCTCGGATCAAAGGCCAGCCAGTAGTCGCCAAGATGCAACCCTAAACTGACACCCAGCGCCTGCGTAACGCGGTCGGCGGCGCGGAGAACCGCCTGACGGAAGCCGGCCAACCAGCGCGCCGCCGCTGGGTTAAACCACTGGCGCAAGGCCGGATTGTATGGGAAGTCAGGGTTGGCTTCGGCGTCGCGCGCCGCCTGCAACCAAGCGTCCACTTGGGACGCCGTAAGGACGTAGCCGTTGTTTTCAACCGCCGCCACAGCCAGACAAGCCTCGGCTTGACGTGCGTCATTGCTGAACACCTGCTTGCCAAGCAGTTTGAGCCGCCAACCAAGCGAGCCGTCGCCGCCGTAGGGCAAGGCGATGGATTGAAACGAGAGCGTCTGAAGCGCCGCCAGCTCGAAACCGAGGAAGGCAGCTTGCCGTCCATCCACCACCGTCATCCATGGCGTCGCCGCAGGCAGGGAGCGCTCACAGTTGTCACCGACCGTTGGGTCGCCGGCGGCGACGCTATCCAACCAACAGGCTGCAGCCACCGGGTCAAGCACCGTACCCAGCATGCCGCGCATCCGCTCCACAGCTTCAACTGGCGTGTACGCCGGCCGGAAAGGACGGTCGTTGGTCAGCGCGCACCAGACATCCGCGATGCGGAGCAACCGCGCCGGCAATGGAATCTGCTCGCCGCGCAGACCATCGGGGTAACCTGACCCATCCCAGTTTTCGTGGTGCCAGCGAACCAGCAATCCAACGGCCTCGGGCAAACCGCGTTTGCGGGCAAGGCGCTCACCGACAATCGGATGCCGCCACAGGGCACACCGTTCGGAGAAGGTGAGCGGACGCGCCGCCGTCAGAAACGGGAAATCGCCCCCGCCTTCGCCGACATCATGCAACAGAGCCGCCGCCCGCAGGTCGCGCCGTCCGCGTTCGGAAAGCCCAAAAGCTGCGGCGAGCCGATCCGTAACGGCGGCCAACCGAACGGCGTGGGGAGCAGCGTAGCCTTCGAGAGCGTCAAGCCGCGCCGCTTCAGCCTCGCACTCAGCCAAGCGCGCCGCCCATGGGTTCGGCATGGGAGCAACGTCGGCCATAGCCTAGAATGGCGTCGGCCGGCGGCGCAGCGGATGGTTGACGGGAATCAAAACGCTGAGTACTGCGCCGATGAAGCCGCCGCCCAGCGCAAAGATCAGCCCTCCGAAGGTGCAGAACGCCAAAAAGCGCAGGAAATCTAGGCCGTCGAGGTCGGGTGAGGCGAACCGCAGCAGGTAAAGTAATCCGGTCAAAATGCCGCCGAACACAAAGCCCAGCATGGCGTTGTGCGCCGCAATGCGCGGCGTGTCGGCATGACCGCCGTGGCGGAGAACGCCGGCGAACGTTCCAATGAGAAACCCGATCTCGGCGAACATCGCCCCGTTGCGTATCGGGTGCGTATCCGGCAGAAGTGTTTGGCGGAGCAACACATATAGAGCAACAACCAGCAGGCTGCTCACCAAACCGACGCGACTGCCGGCCAGCAGCATCGTCCAGAAGCGTTCGAGCGAGTCAAATGTCGGCTCACGAATCGCTCGCGGCGGCGCAACCAGCGGCAACACGTCTCGGCAGCGGGTGCAAATGTTGGTCGCCGGATCGTAACAATCGGCTTGGTGGCAGACTTCACAACGTACGGCAAGGGAAACTGATCTGACCCGTAACGGCTGGATTTCCTCCGCCATAAGGCATGACCTCTCTAGGAAACATGACCGGGGACGCCGACTGCACCCTTCCATGGTCTGCGGTGCAGGCTGTACGCAGTCGGCAGTGTACCGTGAGGCGGGTTTGCGACACTATGCCGACCGTGGCAAGTCGCCGACTGTGTGTCCAACAACGATGACGGGCGATTTTCACTGGGGATTCCAAGCGCCGAAAAGCTGCCTTGGGTATGGCTGCCGGTTTGCAATCATGAGTGGTATTGAAGTACAAACAGCGGCGGCGATTCCGCAACGTTACTCTGCCAAGCGTGAACACCTCAAGCTGAAATCCTTCCCTACGGGGCGGGGCAAGCGATGTGCATGCCGACCAAACCGGTTTTACTGATTGTTGACGATGACGAACTCATTCTGGATTTGTTGACCGACGTTCTGCAGGATGTGTTCACCGTCGTGACCGCTGAGAACGGCTTATCGGCGCTGGAAAAGTTGAGACGCTTGAAACCGTCAACGGCGTCATCACCGATTTCCAGATGCCTCGGCTGGACGGCATTGAACTGGCGCGGCGGCTGCGGCGGCGCCCAGACCTCCCGATTCTCGGTCTTTCGGGAACACTTGGCCCTCCTAAAGGATGCGCGGACGTGTTTGAGAACATCGTGTTCCTCCAAAAACCGTTTGAGATCGCAGAGTTGTTAGATGCGGCTTGTCGGCTCTTCCTTGCGACGGCGGACTAGGGGTATGCTGCGGGGACACGATCCCAGCAATGAAAGCATGACCCATGGCACACCGTATTCTTGACCTCTGCCGGCTGCTGCCCGGCCCTCTGGCCGGGCGAATGCTCGCCGATCTTGGTTTTGAAGTTCTGCGGCTTTTGCCGCCGACAGGCGATCTGACGCAGGCGCTTTCGCCGCAACTCCACGACTGGCTAAACGCCGGTAAGCAAACTGAAACCCTTGATCTGAAAACCCCGGAAGGCGTTGCGCGGCTCAAAAGTCTCGCCGCCGAAGCCGACGCGCTGCTTGAAACGAATCGGCCGGGGGTGATGGAACGATTGGGCGTCGGTCCTGACGTACTTCGCGCCGTCAACCCGAAGCTGACCTACGTTCGGGTGGCGAGTTACCGCGATGAAACCTTTCACGAAGCGCCGGGTCATGACCTGACCTACTTGGCGAGCGGTGGTTTCCTGCCGCGTTTCGGCGATGGCTGGAGGCATCTGCAAATCGCCGACGGCGCCGGCGCGCACTGGGCCGTCATCGCCGTGTTGGACGGTCTCCGCAAAGGCGGCGGCTTTTATGAAATCTATCTTTCCGAAGCCGCCGCCGGCTTCGCCTACCCGGTTCCGGTCAAACTTGACGGCAGCATCGTCTGTTACGGCGTCTACCCGACACGCGAGGGACAGCTGGCGCTGGCGCTGCTTGAGCCGCATCTCTGGCAACGGTTTTGCGCGGCGGTCGGACGCGAGGATTGGAAGGCTTCTGCTTTTTCACCGGCGATTGAAAGCAATCCGGTGTACGTCGAAATCAAGGCCTTGCTCGCGGAGCGTACCGCTGACGAGTGGGAGCAACTGGCGCTGAGACACAGCTTTCCGGCGCGTAAGGTGCAGTCCTACACCGTACCGGCGACGACCATTCCGTGGCGCGAAACGCACTGAACCGGCCTTACCAAGTCCAGGGAGTCAATCCGCATGCTGAAAGAACGACGGCACTACCGAACGTGCAACTTATGCGAGGCGATGTGCGGGCTGGCCATCACCGTACGCGGCGACGAGATCGTACGCATCGAGGGCGATCGCGAGGACCCTTTTAGTCAAGGCTACATTTGCCCGAAAGGCGTCGCCCTTCAAGACCTTCACTATGACCCTAATCGCCTGCGGCATCCGCTGCGGCGGACGCCCGGCGGGAACTGGGAGCGAATCTCGTGGGAGGCGGCTTTTGATGAAGTCGCCGCGCGCCTGCACGACATCCAGGCGCGCTATGGACGGAACGCCGTCGCTACGTACCAAGGCAATCCGGCGGTACACAACTTTGGTACGGTGCTGTCGTTTCCGTCCTTTGTACGGACCCTGAAGACGAAAAACATCTACTCGGCCAGCTCGGTTGACCAGTTGCCGCACATGGTGGCGGCGCACGCGATGTTCGGTCACGGCTTACTGCTGCCTGTGCCGGACATTGACCGAACCGCGTTTTTTCTCGTCATGGGGGCGAATCCGGTCGTCTCCAACGGCAGCCTGATGACGGCACCGGGCGTGTCGCGCCGGCTGGAAGCGTTGCGCCGACGCGGCGGCCGACTCGTGGTCATTGATCCACGCCGGACGGAGACGGCCGAACTCGCCGATCAGCATCTTTTCATTCGCCCCGGAACGGACGCCTACCTGCTGCTGGCAATACTGCACGTTCTGTTTGCCGAAGGGCGCGTCAGATTGGGACGATTAGCCGACTTCACGGACGGCGTGGAAACGCTGGCGACCATCGTGCGTGAGTTTCCGCCGGCGCGCGTCGCCTCTGTGACCGGCATCGCCGCCCCAACGATTGAGACCCTCGCCCGTGAGTTCGCTGATGCACCTTCCGCCGTGTGCTACGGCCGGGTTGGGCTGTCTGTTCAAACCTTTGGGACGACGGCGCAGTGGCTGGTCAATGCGCTCAATATCGTGACGGGCAATCTTGACCGACCCGGCGGCGCGATGTTTCCTAAAGCGGCGCTCGACCCCTTGGAACGCTTCACCGCCGGACACTTAGGCGCGTGGAAGAGCCGTGTCCGAGGGCTGCCGGAGTTCGCCGGTGAGTTGCCGGTGGCGGCGTTGGCGGAGGAAATTCTGACGCCCGGCGAAGGGCAGGTGCGCGCGCTGATCACAATCGCCGGCAATCCCGTCCTCTCCACACCCAACGGCAGACGACTTGATGCAGCGCTGGCGACGCTGGAGTTTATGGCGGCGGTGGACATCTACATTAACGAGACCACCCGCCATGCGCACATCATCCTGCCGCCGACAGGCTCGCTGGAGCATGAAAACTACGCAGCGATTTTTCACCATCTGGCCGTACGCAATACGGTCAAGTACTCTCCAGCGCTTTTTGCGCCTGCCGAAGACACGCGCCACGACTGGCAAATCTTCCTTGAGTTGGAAACCCGGCTGGCAAGCCGGACGCCTTTTGAGGCCATCAAGGCGCAGTTTTGGCGCGGCGTCCGACTCGGCCTCGGCATAGACGGCATGCTCGATTTGGCGTTTCGCTTTGGGCCGTATGGGACAGGGCTGTTCGGTGATGGACTGACGTTGGCGAAGGTCAAGGCGGCAGTTCACGGCATAGACTTAGGGCCGTTGCAACCGGCGCTACCCGGCCGGCTCTGGACAAAAAACAAGCGCATCGCTCTAGCGCCGGACCTTCTGACGCGCGACCTGCCGCGCGTTAGAAACCGTCTTGCTGAAGCCAACGGAGCGCAGACTGCTGATGACTTGCTGCTGATTGGTCGCCGCCAGCTCCGCAGCAACAATTCATGGATGCACAACAGTGAGCGACTAGTACGCGGCAAAAACCGCTGTACCCTACTGGTTCATCCCAGAGACGCGCAGCGGTACGGCGTCAAGTCAGGCGAGATGGTTAGGGTAACGTCGCGCGTCGGTGCGATTGTCGCGCCGGTCGAGGTTTCCGATGAAGTTATGCCCGGTGTAGTGAGCCTGCCGCATGGGTGGGGACATGACCGTCCGGGCATTCGGCTGGACGTAGCACGGCGCTACGCGGGCGTCAGCATCAACGATGTGACGGATGAACAACTAGTGGACGAAGCCAGCGGCAACGCGGCGCTGAGCGGCGTACCGGTGCGTCTGGAGCGTGTCTGAAATGTGATTTGATATGCGCCGCAACTTCACGGAAGGCTTGGTCTAGCTTTGTGTCTGAGGCGATTGATCACGACCGGCTGTTTAAGGAACTTCTGAGCGTCTTTTTCATCGAGTTTCTTGAACTCTTCGCCCCCGATGTCGCTGCGCTGGTGGATCGAGGTTCGCTCGAATTTCTGGACAAAGAGCTGTTTCTTGATGTTGTGAGGGGTGAGCGCCGCGAGGTGGATTTGGTTGTGAAAGGAAGGTTTCGCGGACGGGACGCCTTCTTTCTTATTCACGTCGAGACACAGGCGACACGCCGTGCGGACTTCGCCGAGCGAATGTTTCTATATGGCGCGCGGCTCTATGAAAAACACCGCCTGCCGATTTATCCGGTGGCGGTGCTGTCGTGCGACGCGCCGCGCAGCCTTGAACCCGACACCTTCACGTTTCAGTTCGGTGAGCGGACGCCGCTCAAATACACCTTTCTGGTCGTACAGTTGAATCGCCTCAACTGGCGCGACTTTGTCAACCGTCCAAATCCGGTAGCGAGCGCCCTGATGGCGAAAATCGGGATGGCGGCGGAGGAACGGGTAACGCCATTTGGATTGTGGCGGCGTTCCGCCACAATCCAAATGGCGTTACAACCACTGTGGCCGCGCGGTAATCGCATCTTTCGGTGCAACCTTGGGCATCGCGGAAATTTTATGAGCAACTCTACTGCGCGGCACGCTTGTGAAGGCGAGCGCGTGTCGCCAGCCGGCCAGTTGCGCTATAGTCGGCGGGCAAGTTCTGCATAAGGATTCACCAGAATTCAACGATGTCGCTTGAAATCTTGGACTCGCCGCCAGCGGCGGCCGCGCACCCGCCGCTTTCCACGGAACAACTCCACGAAATCTACCATTACCTGAAGCTGACGCGCCTGCTCGAAGAGCGTCTGGTCAATCTCTACCGGCAAACCAAAGTCGTCGGTGGGCTGTACCGTTCGCTGGGACAGGAAGCGACGGCCGTCGGCAGCGCCTACGCGCTTGACAAGTCGAAAAACGACATGATTGCGCCGCTCATCCGCGACCTTGGCGCGATGCTGGTCATGGGCGCGACGCCGCGCGAGTTGCTCTTGCAGTACATGGCTAAGCGCGACAGCCCGACCCGCGGACGCGACCTACAGATTCACTACGCCGACTTACGGCGCGGCTTTATCGGCCCGATTTCGCACTTGGGCGACATGCTGCCGGTAATGTGCGGCGTCGCGCTGGCGTCGCGTCTCCGGCGTGAGCCGCGCGTCTGCCTTGTGTACATAGGCGACGGCGCATCCTCAACTGGCGCGTTCGCGGAAGGGATGAACTTCGCCGCCGTCCAGCGCCTGCCGGTCGTCGTCATCTTGGAAAACAACGGCTACGCCTACTCGACGCCGACAAGCAAGCAAACGGCGGTCGAGCGTCTGGTGGATAAAGCCGTCGGCTTCGGCGTGCGCGGCGAGCGCGTGGACGGCAATGACGTATTGGCGGTGTACGAGGTAACGCGCCGCGCTGTGGAACAGGCCCGCGAAGGCGGCGGCCCGACGCTTATTGAGGCGGTGACGTTTCGGATGAAAGGTCACGCGGAGCACGACGATCAAAGGTATGTTCCAAAGGAACTGCTTGAAGCTTGGGCCGCCAAAGACCCGCTGGCGCGCTATGAACGCTATTTGCTTGACAACGGACTAGCGACGCCGGCGGATTTGGACGCCATCACGAGCCGGATTGCCCGCCAACTCGATGAGGATGTCGCCTTCGCCGAAGCCAACCCGATGCCGGAGCCAAGCTCGGCGCTGCTGGACGTTTATGCTTCCGACGCCGCCCAAGGCGGGTGAAGATATCTATGGCCGTTGCTTGTCCATCCGTTTCGTTTCGCTCGGCGCCCCCGCTGGTCAGCCTAACGAAAGCTTTTCCGACGCCGTTCAAGAACGTCGTCGCCACGGCGAAGACCTGTTATTCGGCGCGCGGGATTGTCCGCGACGAGGACATTCGGGAAGGCTTTGAGCCGTTGGCGCGCAGCATCTACGCCGCCGGCCACCATACGACCTACCAGCACGCGCACTTTCAGTTCGCACTGGCAAACGTGTCGCGGCAGTTCATCTGGAGCTTCCTGCACGCGCATCCGTTCTACAACTCGGAGCAAGTAAGCCAGCGGTATGTGCCGGTCAAGCCCGGAACGTACTTTATTCCAGCACTCACAGGCGAGGCGCTGACCGTCTATGAGACGACAGTGGCGCGGCAATTTGCCGCTTACGAGCAGTTGACGGACATGCTGCGCCCAGTCGTGACGGCGGAGTACCTGAAGTTATTCTCGAAGCATGACCCGGCGCATCCCAAGGTGCGGAGCAAAATCACCAAGCGCGCCATGGAAGTCGCCCGCTACGTGTTGCCGGTAGCGACGTTTGCATACCTGTACCACACAGTGTCCGGCGTGACGTTGCTGCGGTACTGGCGGCTGTGCAACCAGTATGACGCGCCGGAGGAGACACGCGCGGTAGTGGGCGCGATGGTTGCGGCGCTGCTGGCGCACGACCCCCTCTACCAGACGGTGCTGGAGGAGCCGTTGCCGCCAGAGGCGCATCAGGAGTTTGTTTTTGCGGGCTGGGGCGCAGATGACGGCGCGCGGCGGGCGTTTCGGGAGGCGTTTGACGCCTCGTTGGAGGGGCGGGTGTCGCGTCTGGTGGACTGGAAGGCGCACAATGAAGAAGTCGTGGCGGCGACCGTCCGCGAAGTCTTGGGTTTGCCGCCGTCGGCGCTGACCGACGACGAGGCCATCGCGCTGGCGCTCGACCCGGCGCGCAACCGGCTGCTAGGAGAAAGCTTGAACTTGACGACGCACGGGAAGGTGACGCGCGCGCTCGTGCATGCGCATTACACCTTCCGCAAGAAACTCAGCCACACGGCGGATTCGCAGGATCAGCGCCACCGGATGACGCCTGCCTCGCGTCCGCTGCTGACTGGGCATTTGGATGTGGAACCAGACTACGAAACGCCGGCGCTCATTCGACTGGATGAGCGGGCGGAACGGTTTTACGGCGAGACGATGGCGCGCGTATGGGAGGCTGTCGGGCGTTTGAAGGCGCTGGGCGTCGCGGCGTCGGACGCGGCGTATCTGTTGCCGAACGCCGTCTCGATTCGCTTTACCGAGTCGGCGGATTTGCTCAACCTGCACCATAAGCACCGGATGCGCCTGTGCTACTTGGCGCAGGAGGAAATCTGGCGGGCTTCGGTCGAGGAGGCGCAGCAGATTCGCGCCGTCAATCCGCGCATCGGGCGCTGGCTGGCACCGCCGTGCGCGCAGCGCGCCGTGGCTGGGGCGCGTCCAATTTGCCCCGAAGGCGAACGTTTTTGCGGTGTCCGGGTCTGGAAGCTGAACCTCAACGAGTACCAGCGCACGTTCTAGGCTGCGGCGGAAGGCTTGGTTTGGCGCAGAATGGCCGGATTGGAGCAGCGCAGCCAGTCCGCCTGCCAGCCTCCTCAGAAGGCAAGCCGCGCACCGCGCAAAAACCATTGCTTGACAGGCTATGGTGAGGCGTCTATGTTCGGCGACTTGACCTTTACGGGAGCAAAAGATTTTTCTCTATGGCCATTGGCGTAAAGCTCACAACGACTCGCAACAAGAAAAAGGCTGAAGCGAAAGCCGCTGCGGCTCCAATGACGCCAGAGCGGGAGGAACTTCTTCGTCCGCTGGCTTTTGATCTTTTTCTCCAACGGATACGCCAAGCCATTGAAGACACTGACCTCCCACTCGTCAAGATTGGTCTGGCCGTACTGATTGTGGCGACGATTTCCGGCGGCGCCTACTGGTTTTACAGTTACAACCGGGCAAAGGGTGAGCAGGCTTTCGCAGAAGCGCTAGCGATCTACAACGCCGAAGTCAAAGAGCCGCCCAAGGAAGGCGAAGCTCCCAAGGAAGAAGACCCACCGATTCCGGGCAAGAAGACTTTTACGGACGAAAAGACCAAGTACACCGAAGCGGCGGCGGCTTTTGACCGGGCGGCCGCCTACGCTTCACAGAGCTTCATCAGTCGTTACTACGCGGCGCTGAGCCGGCTCAAGCTTGATCCCGCCCAAGGCATCAAGGAATTACGTGACCTTTCTGTAACGCCGGGCGCGGTCGGCCAACTGGCCACGTTGGCGTTGGCCGATGCTCTGGCGGCCGAAGGGAATGTAGATGAAGCCATTGAGCAGTACAAACGACTGCGCGAAAAACGTGACCAGGCCGGGGCAAACGCCGTCGTCTCACCGGAAGTCATTGCTTTTGCGCTTGGGAAGCTCTACGAAAGCAAGCAGGACACCGCCGCCGCCGCCAAAGAATATGCGATTGCGGCCAAATCGCGGAGCGTGGCGCTGCTTGGACAGCAGGCTTACCAGCGGCTGGCGGCGCTTGACCCGGAAATGGCCCGGCAGCTCCCCGAACCAAAGCTGGGCGATGACGATGCCTTCTGACGACCACTCCTTCTAAGGCGCATCCATTTGACGCAGCCGCCGCGCCCATGTCCAATCTTGTTTGGCGCGTCATCACGGCGCTTCTCGCACTCCCGTTGTTGTTCTGGAGCGTATGGCTGTCCACGCCGCTGCTCTTTGTCGGGCTGGTCGTCGTCGCCACGCTGCTTGGCTTGGTTGAGTACTTCCGCCTTGCCGAGAAACTTGGCTTCGCGCCTTTTACGGCGATTGGCGTCTGCGGCGTTCTGGGCGTTCATTTGCTCTTCTACGTGCGCGCGATTGAACTGCTACCGGCTTGGTTGGGCGTCTTGCTGGGCGCGACGATGGTGCAGGGCGTCCTGACGGAGCGTGACTTCAAGAAATCCCTACCCTCTCATGCCGCCACCCTACACGGCGTTGTTTATGTCGGCGTTTTGTGCGGGTTTCTCATCGGACTCAAACGACTCGAACCCGTCGAACTCGGCAGCCGCTTCCTGACGTTTTTCTTTGTGGTCATCATGGCGGGCGACATCACGGCGTACTTTGTCGGCCGCGCCTTTGGCCGGCACAAACTAGCACCGCTTGTCAGTCCGGGGAAAACCATTGAGGGCGCAGCCGGGAACGTCTTCGGCAGCCTGATAGCGGCCGTGGCGGTGCACTACTGGTTTTTCCCTGCGCTGCCGCTGACGCACGCCGTCGCTTTGGCGCTGGGCATGAACATCATCGGTCAGCTCGGCGACCTGTATGAGTCGCTCCTCAAACGCGGCGCCGGCGCGAAAGACGCCGCCGCCGTCCTTCCGGGCCACGGCGGTTTGCTCGACCGATTAGACAGTTTGCTCTTCAATGCACCGGTGCTTTATTACTACGCAAGGTACGGACTGCCGTCAGATTGAACACTCCCCAACACGCCGACGGTAGGACACACCAAATTCCGACGACGGCGACGTAAGCGTTACGCTGTGTCCCAATGATGGAACACGCATGAAACAATCCACACTGGTCGTTGGCGTGACCTGCCTTGTTATTGGCTTCTTTATTGGGTTCGCCTATACCAATAGTCGCAATCGGGAATTCATCCGCGAGCAGACGGAAAAAGCCCGCGCCGAAGCCTTTGCGGCAAACAACGCCTCGGCCGGCGGCCCCGGCGGAGCGGCGCCAAACGACGCCATTCATCGCAACCCCAACGTTGAGACCGCTATCGCGGAAGCCGCCGCCAAACGCAACGACTTTGAGACGCAGACGCGGCTTGGCGTCTTTCTGGCTGAAAACGGCCGGATCGCCGAAGCGCGTGAATGCTTTGAAGCGGCGGTCAAGCTCCGTCCCGACGACTGGCAGGCGCTAGCCATACTGGGTCGCCTCCTAGCGGCTGAAGCGAAGTACTCGGAAGCCGTAGCGCGCTTTGAGGCTGCTTACAAACTCCAACCCAACAATGCTCAGATTGTCGTCGGGCTAGCCAATGCTCTCTTTGACGCCAAACGTTACGAAGACGCCCAGAAGTGGTATGAGAAGGCGCTAACGTTGACGCCTAAGGATGTCAATGTCATCACAGACTTAGGCTTGACCTACTACTTCCGCCGGCCGCAGCAACTGGACAAGGCGATGGCGTATTTCAAGCAGTCGCTAAGTATTGACCCAAATCACATACTGACTATTCAGAACTACGCAGTGGCGCTGCTTGACGCCAACCGGATTGAGGAAGCTAAGCCGTTAGTGGCCAAGCTGGAACAACTTGCACCGCAGAATGAAATGCTGCCTGCCATCAAGCAGCGGCTGGCGCAAGCCAACACAACCGGCAACATTCCGCCGCACTAAACCCCAAAGCGCAGGCTGGTGAATCTTCCAACGACGTATGGCGTAGCCCGTCTAGATCGCAGTTCATGCCGCGAGTCGCTCCACGCAAGCGGAAACAGCTCTAACGCGGTACGGCGACGCGCCGAACAATAGCGGCAATGATCTCATCCGGGGTTACGCCGTCAATTTCGGCCTCCGAACGCAACACGATCCGATGACGCAACGCTGGGGCGGCGACCGCCTTGACATCATCCGGTGTCACAAACGACCGGCCGTCCATAGCGGCGTGCGCCTTCGCCGTCAGAAGAAGCGCCACGGCCGCACGCGGACTCGCTCCCCACGTCAAGTTCGGCGCGGCGGGTGGGCGCGTATTGCGAATGATGTCCACGATGTAACGTCGGACGCCTTCCTCGGTAGCGACATCCCGAACCGTTGCCCGACACTGAAGAATCACGCTGACATCCGGCAGACTTTCCAGCGGTACGGCGTCGAGCCGACGGACATTGAAGCCGGTGTTCCAGTTGGCGACGACCTGCAACTCTTCCTCCAGCGTGGGGTAGTCCACCAGAATCTTCAGCAGAAAGCGATCCAGTTGGGCTTCGGGAAGCGGGTATGTGCCCTCGTACTCAATCGGATTCTGCGTCGCCAGCACCATAAACAACGGCGACATGCGATGGGTTTCACCGTCCACCGTCACCTGCCGCTCTTCCATGGCTTCCAGCAGGGCGGATTGCGTCTTGGGCGGCGTCCGGTTGATTTCATCGGCAAGCAGCAAATCCGTAAAAACGGGGCCGGGCCGGAAGGTAAACAAGCCGGTTGCCGTGTTGTACACGTTGGTTCCGGTCACATCCGCCGGCATCAGGTCGGGCGTGAACTGGATTCGATTGAAGTCCGCACCGATGACGCGCGCCAGCGTTTTGACCATGAGGGTTTTGGCCGTACCGGGCGGACCTTCGAGCAGGACATGGCCTTCAGCAAATAGCCCAATGAGGATTTGGTCAATGACGGCGTCCTGACCGACGACGACGAGATGCAGTTGCCGCCGGATGAAGTCGGCGACTTCCTGCACGGATAGGGTCATGACGGGAAAACACTTCCTTTCTTGCTAATGGTTAAGGGTTGCGCCTAGAACGTCGCCCTACAGGTCATCCGTCTCCAGCCCAAGCGCGCGCAGCCGCTCCGCCAACCGACGCGCCTGCGCTTCCGCCGCCTCCGCGCGCCGCCGCTCAGCGTTCGCACGCTGTCGTTCCACTTCCAACAACCGCCGCGCCTCCAACGCTTCCTCCTGCGCCTGCGCCAAGCGCGCCAACTCCTCCTGCACCACCTCCTCCGGTGACGGCGGCGACAATAGGCTTTCCACCGGCGTCACAAACCCTTCCAACACCCGCGAGCGCAACGTTCCCCCAGGCCGCAACACCTCTTCGACATACTTCCCATCCTGCCCAAACGCCAATGCCCTCATCTGCCGCCGCCGATCTATCACCCAGTACTCCGGTATCCCGCACCACTCATACTCGGCGCGCTTCTCGTCGTAGTCCTCTCGCCAGTTCTCGCTCGTCACCTCCACCACCAACCGCATTGGCTCTCCAAGCCGCAGCACCGCCGCCCCGCCCTCCCGCAACAACCACTCCCAAACTACCGCGTCGTACACCGCAATATCCGGCAACCGCGATGTGTCCACCTCCGTCTGCACCCCGGCGTTAACTCGCACTACATACGGCAGCCCATGTCGCGCCACATGCCGCAACAACACTCCAGCCGCATAGCTCACCACCAACTCGTGTTCCGCAGGCGGATTCGCCATCGGTACCAAAAGCCCGCGCACCAACTCGTAGCGCATATCCGTTCCGTCGTCATAACGCAGGTACTCTTCAAACGTCATCCGACGTTCAGCTGTCGAAGCCGCCGGCGTGTGCGTCATGGCTACCCCTTCCGCTCGTCAGAACGTCACGCCACATCTTGAGCAACCGCCCTCGTCATGTCGCTTCCCTTACCGAAGCTCACCGAGCATATCGGAAAAACTCAAATCGCTGGTCGGCGGCAAGCTGAACAAGGTTCGCAACACCGGCCGCCCTTCCAAACTCCGCCGAACTTCTGCAAGCAGACGTTCGGCTTCTTCTACGGTCGGCCTCGTGTCAGCCAAATCACGCAAAGCCTGAGCGAAGCGAAGCGCCAGTTCCTCATCCCGCTGCGCCAGCGCCGCCGCCGTCAAACGCGCCAACGTTTGGCGCTGTTCCGTCAGCCGCGCCGTACGTTGCTCGTGCTGCGCTGACACATACAGCGCCGCCGGCAGGGGTACGACCGGCTGCTGATAAACCACGCTGGGGAGACTGGACAGCCCGCTGCCTTTTGCCGCCTGTAGATTGCGCGCCAACGCCGTCGCCGTCCCCACGCGGTTGGCGGCCAGCGCCGCGCGAATGACATCTGCGCGGTCGGAGGACTGACCTTCTCGAACGGCCTGCATGTACATTTGCATAGCCTGTTCGGGACGATTGGTTTGTTCCAGAAATCGGCCGTAAGCCAGACGGGCCACTGTGGCGTAGGGCATCAGCGCCGCCCGTTCAAAGGTCTTTTGCGCTTCGGTTGTTCGTCCGGCGGCGTCTTGAAGCGCCGCTATGATGGTCAGCGTTTCCGCGTCCTCTCCCGCCGCGCCGCTCACCGGTATGTCCGCCGCACCCTGCCGGCGTACAATGTCAGCAAGCTGCTTGAGGCCAAACAGGCGCGCTTCCAAGGTCAGCCGCCGATCCAGCGCCAGCTCATAAAGCTGCTTGGCGGCGGCTCCGAGGTCGCCCAGACGCGCGCTGATGCGAGCCATTTCAACCCGATTTTCAGCGTCGCCCGGCGTACGCTGGTGGAGACGACGACGCCATATGAGAGCTTGCTCATAAGCGCCGTACTTCGCGGCCAACGTCGCCGCATCGGACAGCGCCTGCAGCGTTCCTTCACGCTCGACAAACTGTTTGAGCCGCCCCAGCGCCGCTTCCGTTTGCCGACGCATGAACTGCGCTTCAATCTGTCCCAGCACCGTCGCCGGGCTGTCATCCTGCAGAATGCGCAGCCGGTAGTAAGTTTCCAAAAAGGCGACAGCCTCCTCCGTCCGGCCTTCATTGAGGAGCAGGTGGTAGGCATGCTGCGCCCGTTGACTGGCGTCCGGGGCTTTGGCGTCACGGTCGGATTCCGAATCAGATTCCGAATTATTCGACGGCGGGGCCGGCGCGGCGACAAAGCGCCGTAATCGTTCCACGGCCGCCGCAACGCGGCCGGTGCGCAGTTCCACCGCCGCTTGCGCCATGACCAACCATTCCGGCTCAATCATGAACGCCTCTGGGTTAGCGATATACGTATCCGGCGGCGCGTCTTCACGCATGCGGCCGAAAAGCGTTTGCCGGAGCGCCGCCATCGCCTGCAGTTCGCGTTCCGCTTCCGTATAGGCCTTTGAAGCCACAAGCTGCTCCGCCCAAGCCTGCTGCACTTTAGACAGCGCGTCCGCCAACGTACCGCCGTCGGCAAGGTCTTCGGGGATGCCCTCATCATAGAGGTCATACTCCCCGCGCGAGTACGCATTCAGGATTTGCTGGGCGAGTTGCTCACTCACCAGCCGGTACAAGGGCAACCGGGCGCGAACCGGCAGCATCTCCGTCAACGTTAGTTGCAGACCCAAGGTGAAAGCCTCTGGGACCGCCGCTGTGACGCGCGTCAACAACGCGACCATCGCCGCCTCGGAAGCGGCGTCGCGGCGGGACAGCGCCGCCAGCAGAGCGACCAAAGACTCGTATGCCTCCGGGCGGGCGCGCTCGCGCAGCTTACGAACAAGGTACGTTTCAACCGGCGGCAGCGCCTCGTTCAGCAGGCCATAGTCGGCAAGCACCGATAAAAAGGTCAGATATGGCTTCAGCGCATCGCGCTTCCCTTCCAGCATCCGCCGCCAGACGCCCAACGCAGCCGTGCGATCGCCCATTTCGTACAGCGCCGCGCCTTCAGCGGCGAGAGCTTCCGGGTCTTCCGGGGCTAGTTCGCGCGCCAGCCGTGCATGCTCCAACGCCTCCGGGTAACGCTTGCGCGCCCGCAGGAAGTTCGACAACGCCGTTTGCGCCGTCGCCGAGCGCGGCGCGGCTTCGGTTTCGGCCGTCAAGAAGCGCAAAGCATCAGCGGCCCGTGCGTCATCCAGCGTGAGCCAAATCCCGTAGTTGCGCGCCGTACGAAACCAGTCTTCACCAACGACTTCTGCCGCCGGGTCTGGTTTCCGGTTGGCTTGTTCGCCGATTGGACGAATGCCCAGCGCCTGCCGGTACAAGGCTTCGACTTCCGGCGACTGGTTGCGGAAGTACAGCTCAAGCTGCGCCAGACGTGCCTTTTGCCACGCGCCCGACTGTCCAGCGTTTTCAATCGCCGTTTGCGCCAACGCCTGCTCACGGACGGACACAAGGAAGTTGATGAGCTGAAGTTGGTACGGTGAATACGCGGCGGCCAACTTCTGAAGCGCAGCGCGGTCGCCCTGCCGATAAAGCAACTGTAGGAAACGCCCCACCAGCGGGTCTTCGTCAGTCGCCAACGCTCCAGTGCGCCGCCAATAATACTGCTCCAGCGCCGTCCGCTCAGCTACTACATCCCCCACGTTGCGGCAGAAATCAGCCCGCGCGGCTGTAAAATCAAACGTTCCGGGAAAACGGTCGCGTGCTTCTTCAGCCGCCAACAACCTGAGCGCGGCGGGCGTATCGAGACGCGCTTCATAGAAAGCCAACAGCGACCGCAACGCGCCGATGTAGGCTTGATCGTCAGCCGACCGCCGCGCCGCATATGCGGCATCCTTGGCGCGGATCAGCGATGTTTCACAGGCTCGGTACAGACCCGCGTTGGCGGCAAGACTGGTCAACCGCTGGAAGTCGGCCGAATTAACCTCCGCCCGCGTCAAACGCTGCGTCACGGCGTCATCTAACTGCGCCAGTTGAGCCGCCGTCGCATAATCGCGCAGCACCTTGGGGAACAGCTCCCGACGCACCTTGTAATCCAGTTCATATCGCCTGTTCGATAGGACGCCGTTTTGCGGGGCTTTGGCCAGCGCCGTTTCCAACATTTCGAGCTTACTCAACGCAGCGACCGCCGATTCACGGTAAATCACCGTACGCAACCAACCGGCGACGATGCCTTCATCAAAAGCTTCCGTCGCAGGCGAGGCCATGACGCGCGCAAAGCCCTCATCGTAAAAACCGCCGGCTTCGGCGACAAAACCCGCTTCCAGCAAGGTTTCACCGGCCGAAAAATAAACCTCCGCCGACAGTCGCTTGCGCTTCAAAAATGACTCGCGCAACGCGGCGACGGCTTGCTCCGGCTTTCCTTGATCGAGATACACCTCCGCCGTCGCCGCCGCCCAGTTCGGATTTTGCGGGTCGAGTTCCGCCGCTCGCTTCAGTACGGCGAGCGCGTCATCATAACGTCCGGCCTGACGGTAAAGAGCGGCGAGCCGTTCCCTGAAATCACCGCGCTGCGGTTCATTGACAATCGCCTTGGCGTACTGCTCCGCCGCGCCGCCGATGTTCCCTTGAAACCGATACACCTCTGCTAGTACGACGTTCCAGCGGTAGTTGCGGTCGGCTTTGGTCGCCAAGTCCACGTAGTAGCGCGTCAGGCGCTCCAAAAGGTTGTATTGCTCGGCGTACCGCAGCGCCAAGCGCAGCCGCGCGTCATCCTCCGGCTCACGGTTGATGAGTTCAATGTACTGGTCAATGGCTTCTTCGTGCCGGCCAAGGCTTGTCAGAACTTGGATATAGCCCTTGCGGAATTCAAACTCATTCGCGCCGGCAGCCAAGGCGGCGAGACCTTGCTTGTACAGCGCCGCCAAGTCCTCGTTGCGACCGGTTTCTCCCAGCAGATTGGCCAACTGCGTAAACGCCTCAGTGTCAGTTGGGTTGGCGGCGTACCACTCACGCAGCGTTTGTTCCGCCTCAGCCGTCCGGCCGGCCTCGCGCTGCCGCTTCGCCAGCTGAAGCGTCAGCGTCCGACGGTAGTCGCCGACGGCGATGTCGCGCGATTGGCGCGCCAGCATTACGGCTTTGTCAATCGCCCCCAAACGGCCATAGAAACGCTCGACTTCCTGAACGACGCCAAGGTTGGTAGGGTGGTCACGCGCTATGGCGTCAAGCGTTTGCAAGGCGTCGTCGCGCTGGTTGCGGGTCTCAAAAAAGGCCGCCAGTTGCAGCCGATACTTGATGTTTTCGCGTTCGTCGCGCGCCAACGCAACCATCCGCTCCAACACTTGACGTTCATCTCCGGCGCGGCCGGCGGCGCGAAACTCGTCCCGAACGGCTTCGAGAAACGGGATGTCGTCCCGTTGGGCGGCTTCGCGCGCCAGCAACGCAAAGGCGGCGTCCTGCCGCTCGGCCGCCTTCAAAAAGTCGGCGTAGCCAAGGATGAGCGCCGGCGTGCTTTGTTTGGCCAACCGCGCTCGGAACGCCGCTTCGATGCGTCCCGGAAAGCCTTTGCGCCGGGACAGTACGGCGAGCCGTTCAATCACCTTGGCGCGTTCGGGGCCGGCGACGGCCAACGCCGCCATGTACTCGGCCAACGCCAAGTCGCGCTGCTGACGCTCCTCATACAGTGCGCCAAGCTGGTAGGCGTAGAGCGTGTCGTCGCCCGACCGTTCACGCAGCGCCCGCAGTGTTCGTACGGCGTCGTCATAGCGGTAGTAGTCCCAGTAGAGCGTCGCCAGTTCGAGGTACGCCTCCGGGTCGCCGGGCGCGCGGCGGACAATCTGCTCCCAGTAGGTCTTCGCGCCGTCCCAGTCCCCACTTTCAGCCCGAATCTCGCCAGCCAGCGTCAGAAAGCGATTTTCCGTCGGATGGACGGCCGCCAACTTCGCCCACAACTGCGCGGCTTCGTCACGCGCGGTGGGCTGCACGGAGGACAGTGAGCGCAGCAGCGTCGCCAGCCGTTCGGCGTAGTACGTCTCGCCGGGATACATCGCGGCCAGTTCCCGATACGCCTCAACCGCCTCTTCGTGCCGGGACAGCCAGAGTGCGGCGTCGGCGGCGAACTGCCGATGGGCGACGCCGGCCTGCGACTTGGCCGCCGCATAGCTTGCCGCCAGCCGGTTGTTCTCGGAGAGATACGCCAAGTATTCACTGCGCAGAGACGGATCGGCGAAGTAGTACCGACCGGCGAGCCGCGCCCACTCCGCCATCCGGTTCGTCGCGCGGTAGGCGTTGAGCATCCCGCGCACGAAAAACAGGTTGGTCGGAAAGCGATCATGCGCAAAACGGAAGAGTTGCAGGTACAGGCGGGCGTCGTTGTCGTTGTCGCTAAGCTGAACGTCCGCGAAAAAAGCCTCCAAGTAGGCTTGTAAGTCCTCATCATCCAGGGTGGCCGCCAGTTGACGCGAGTACTCGGCGAACGCCGCCCGGCGGTCATTGCGGACAAACCACCGCGCCAGCCGATGCCGCCACGTGTTGTCGCCAAAACGCTGCACTGCCTGCCGGTACGCTTTGAGCTGTTCATCCACGAGGCTTTGCTGCCCAAGCCAACGCAACAACCGCTCGTACAAACCTTCCTCGCGGGGGTGCTTTTTGATTTCACCGTAGAGAAAAGCTAGCGTTGGATTTGGCCCGGTCGGGGTCGCTTTGTCGGCCGTTGTCTTTGTCTCAGCAGCGAAGCTGGCGATGACGCGCTCCAGTACCGAAGCGTAGGTCACAGCCGCTTTTGGCTCCACCCTGTCGCCCAGATAGTTGGTCGGATAGTCGTAATCCTGAAAGGCGTCTTCTTCATCGTCGGCGTCGGGATCAGTTGGGTCATAGACTTGGTAAGCGGGGCGCAACCTGCCTTGCCTAGTTGCGCCGTCCGGCGTCGGCATGTCGGGCGTGAATACCCAGCGCCGGGATGAAACCGGCAGCAATGGCGTCCCAGCTGGCTTATGGGCGGCTAACCAATCCAAGAGCGCTGTCAGACGCCGCCGTTCGGCGTCACGGCGTCCGAGACGCGCCTCCGCTTCAGCGACTTGTACAGCAACGGCCGCGTAGTCGGGCGACTCAGGGAAGGCGCGCAAAAACTCGTCCCCCAGCCGAATTACGGTTTCAAACTCGTTCATGGCGGCGAAAGCTTTGAGCAGTTCCACATGAAGCGCTGGCAGTCGCGCCGAGCGGGGATACTCCGTCTGAAGCGCGACGAAAAAGCGATAGGCCAGCGCCCGATTGAAATAGGCCGCCGCCGACCGATTCGCCTGGGCATATTCGCGGGGGATGTTGTTGCCGGCCAGAATGAGCGACAGGATGCCGTTGAGAAAGCCCGCGCCGCGGTCAACTTGGGCAATGTCGGCGTAAAGGGATAGGTCGCCGGCGCCGAGCGTCGTACCCGCCTCACGCTCACCCGCTTCGAGCAACGCCGTAACGAGTTTCGCCAACGTCGCTTCGCGCTCCGGCGAACCGGGCGCGTTCCCGCCTGTCACATGCAGCGAGTAGAGAAACCGCGCACCAAGGTCGTACTGTCCGATGTTCATACACATCACGGCGGCGCGGTCGAGTTCGTCGCGCGACCAGCCGGTTTTTTCGCGGCGCTTTTCAAGTTCGATCAAGGTTTGCTCGGCCGCTGTCAGGTTGCCCTCGTACGCGAGGACGTTGAACAACCGCGCCGCCGTAGCAAAATCCGTTGCGCCCTTACGGAAGCGTTCTTGGAGCTGACGGCGGTAGGTTCGGTAACGGCCGTAGCGGCGCAGGAGGTCATACCAGTCCCGTACGATGGCGCGCGGCCAGCACGGATCAAAGGCTTGGTCATAAACAGCCCCAGCGGCGTCGCGTTGGCCGCGCTTGTCGTACACCTCAGCCCGCAGTTTGAGAAAGTGGCGCGCTTCCTCCGGATATTTGGGCTGCCATTCATCAAGCGCCCGGAGTGCGTCATCGAGTTTGCCGTCGGCGACCAGTCGCTCAAGGTAATGTTTCAAAAAGACCACATCCTGCGGCCGCTGCTCGATCAGTCGGCGGTACAAGCCGGCGACATCCACGTTGGTCAGCCCGCGTTTCTGAACCAGTTCGGCGATGCGGTCGGCGACGGCGGTGCGCTCAGCGGCGGAGGGGGTCAGGAGGGCGAGCCGTTGCAACGTGCGCACCTCATCGGCGTAGAGGCCGCGTCCGTGGTAAAACGCCGCTAGCCGCCGTAAACCGTCTGCGCCTTCCGGCTGTAGATTTGCGTACCGGATCATCAACTGCACGGCTTTGGGTATGTTTCCCAGATATTCATTCAGCCGTGCGCCGTAGCGTAGAAGCCGCACATCGGCCGGGTACTTTGCTTGCAGGGCGGCGACGGCGGCTTCGGCTTCAGCGAAGGGGCGGGGTACGAGCGTCGGCGCGCCCAAAAAGGTTTCCGTGACGTAGAGAGCGTCGCGCAGTTCCTGCGGCGTCGCCCGATTGGCGTCGGTTGTCGCCGGCGTCGGCTTCTTAGGCGCGGCGGGCGTTGTTTTTCGAGCCGGCGGCTGGGATCGAGCCTGAGTGTTCACCCACCAAGGCGGGGTGGTCAGGGTCATGGCGAGTCCGGCGACAAGGCCAACACACGCCACACAAGCAAGCAGCCATCCCACCGGCTGCACGTAACGCACACGATTCATTGGCAAGCACCCCGTAAGACGAGCAGAACCTAGACAGGCGTGTTTCTCTTGTAGCGCTTTGGCTGAAAAAAACGCTGCCCCTTCGGCATCCAAAGCGCAGAGCCGCATTTTGCTGAAAAGCCTCGCGGCAGGCAAAAGAAAAGCGGCGCGCCAAGTGGCGACGCCGCTCGAAAAAACATGCAATTTTCGGGAATGCTAAGGCCGCGCTATGCCGCTGCTGGCGGTCGAGGGCGCTGCTTCAGCCCGGCGCTTGACGACCCCATTCGGCGTCGGGGTAAACGCAATGCGCTGGCGACGAAAATCTATCTCAATCCGGCAGTGCGCGAGGAAATCGCCGCCTAGGATTCCGCTCTGTTCAAAACCAGAAGACTCATTCAAGCGTCGCATATCAATGACCGGCAGCCGCACGTCCTGCTGAACAAGATCATAGACGCGCAGGGTATTGACCCGTAGGATAGGCACTTGCTCTGCTGCGCCGGCCGCACCGACAATGCGAACGCTCTGATTCGGCAGGATTTTAGACTGCCAGTCATGCCGCTCAACGACGGATCGGTCAATGACCGAGGCGCTCGCCCCCGAATCAAAGATAAAGTTGAGGATTTGCCCGTCGTCAAGTTGTGTTTCAAGGCTGATAAGGCCACTTTCCGTCAGGCGAAACGGCAAGCGGGTAGTGCCTTGGTCGGCGGTCATGTCAGTGACTTCCTTGGGCGACGCATCGCGCGGCGCATAGCGCAACCCCAAGGTACGTTGCGGGTAGTCAAGCGTCAGGTTGAAATCGGCCAGCGTCGAAAGCCCCAGAAAACCATCCACTTTGGCGCCGTTCTCCGTCAGGCTCTGAATGTCGCGCAGATAAACCGGCACAGTGCCAAGCTTGATTGGGCCAATTTCAAGCGACTTAAGCACGCCGTACACAATCGGGAACATCCCACTACCGCCCACAGCGCGGGCATATCCGCCGGCCGCCACCGGCCGGACGCCGATTTTCTCCGCCGTTTCATTGGAAATCACACAGGCGCTAGCCCCGGTATCGAGGACGAAGTTGAACGGCCCCTTCCCGTTGATACGCACGCTGAGATGCGGCCGCCGACCTCGGAGTTCAAAAGGGAGCGCTACATCGGCGTGGGCATGGACGACATTGATCCGCGACGTGCCCAGATAGCTGTAGAAACGAATGACGCCCTCAATCCGCTCACGACGCTCCGTGTCGGTTCTGGGAGCCAAGCGTAGAAAATTGCGCAGCGATTCGGCGGCGAGGTGGAAGTTTTCCAACCGCGAAGCGATGCGGGCGGCCAGCAGGTAGTAATCCGCCTCTTCCGGGTTCTCGTTGATCGCCGCTTCAATCAACTGCGCCGCCAACTGAAGCTGGTTTTCATAGCAAGCCAGTTCGGCGATTCCTGCAAGAGCGACAGGGTTGTTGCGCTTGAGCGCCAAAGCCGCCTTGAGAGCGTCGAAACCGTCCCGGAACAACCCGGCGCGGATAAGGGCCACACCCGACAGGGCCAGCGCCTCGTCATGTTTTGCAGGCGACTCAAGCAGTGGACGAAGCTCTTGATAGGCCTCGGCGTGACGACGGCTCTTGAGAAGCGTCATCGCCAAACCGCACCGCGCCTGCGTCGCGTTGGCGTCTAATGCGAGCGCCTGACGGTAGGCTTGTTCGGCGGCGTCCAACTCACCATTGCGCAGCAGCTTGCGCCCCTGCTTGACGAGATTGGAAACTTGACGACGCGCTTCAGACGCCTCATCACCACCCACCGCTACAGGAGCGCCGAACGCTAGCGCGCCGCCGCCCACTAAACAAATCGCCAGCCACAGCACCGCGTGTCGGTACGTCGTCTTTTCAAACCACGTCCGTCCAAGCCACCGAACCACGTACAACAAGCCCGCCATGACCTCATCCCCCGTAGTCAATCTGAGACAGAAATCAATCACCGTCAGGCACAAGACAGGCGCTGTGTTTGTTCTTGGCCCGCTTGGTGAGCGGCGATCAACGTCAGCGCCAAAGACCGTTAAACGTACGGCCGATTCGGCACGAAGCGCGCTACGCACGCCGGAAAAAAGCAAAAGAGACGACCACGTTGACTTTTTTTGGCTATGTTGTTTGCGTGCCGCCGATTATAGTCTCAACAAGCGCTAAATGCAAAAAGCGCGCGCAAGGATTTTCCGACTGCACTGCTTCCGCCCCTACAAAGCCCCGTGCCACCTTTTGGCGATGCGGCGGCGGTTGTTTTGCCCTCATGGGCCATAATAGCTACAGTGGCGTCTACGCCCTTATGTCGCCTGATCGAAGGGATTCATGTTGTAATGCTTTGCCCTGAATGCCAGACCGAAGCTGCGCCGGGCGCTAAGTTTTGCCGGAACTGTGGCGAGCAACTGCCGGATACGACACCGCCGGCTGCTGTTGGGATGGTCGGCGACGCGGCATCGCCGTCTTTCTCGGCAGGTGAGCATGTCGTCGCTTCCTTGGTTTCGCCGCTCAAGCCGCCGGAAGCCTTCAAAACCGTTGTGGAGCAAGCAGTGACGCCCCTAGCGCCGCCAGAGGCATTCAAGACGGTTGTTAGTCCCACTGCTCCTGAAACGACCGCTCCGTTTTTCGGAACGCCGCCGACTGTTGCGACGCCGCCGGCTGGGGAACAGGTTGAAACAACCGACGACAGCAGCGGCAATCGTTTTGTCTACGCGATGCTGGCCTTGGCCGTTCTGGGGTTTCTTGCCGGGTTGGCGATGTTCCTTGCCGTGTATGTTTTTGGCGAGAAACCCAATCTCCACTCGCCATCTTCCGACGCAACATCACCAGCGCCGCAAACCGTGCGCACTGAGACGGAGATTCTTGACGCTTCCATCAAAAGCATTGAGCTGTGCGGCTTTCAGACGCTGCCCAGTGAACTGAACCCTTTCGATTCGCAAACCATCGCTAAAGCCTTTCCGGCGGGCGTTCGCCTGATCGCTGTGCGCATTAGGGGTAAGCTGCAAAAAGCTGGCGACGGCCAAACAAGCGATTATCAGGTTATTTGGCGGCGGGCTGAATCACCGGCGCCGCTGATGGCGCAAGCCATTCAGTCCGCTAGCGAAAACCAACCGATCATCCGACTGCTTTACTGGCAGGATGGTAAACCGTTGCCGGCAGGAGTGTATGTTGTCGAGGTGCGGGATGGCGACCGCCTCCTAGCGCGGGACTATTTCACAATCGGCGTCACGACTAGCCAGAAGTAGGCGCAAACCCATTCGATACATCGTTGGGTGCGTTGCGGGTTAACTTGTCGCGGCGCGCAGCTCACTTAACGCCGAACCAAGCACCCGCGCCGATGAGCGCAGCAACAGCAACACCAAACCCGTCGCCGTGATGAGGTCTGGCCAAGCCGATTCGGTCAGCCACACCAAGCCGGCCGCCGCCAGCACAGATATGTTCGCCGTCACATCGTTGCGCGAACATTCCCACACGGAACTCATGTTGATGTCTTCCCTCCTGTGCCGCCATAGCAACCACAAGCAGGTTCCATTTGCCGCCAAGCCAAGCAGCGCAAACACACTCATGACTTCAAACAGTGGCGCGTTTGGGTTGAGCAAATGGTGAACGATCCGCCCTGCCACAACCGTCGCCGCCAAGAAGATAAGACCGCCCTTGAACAAGGCGACGCGCGCTTTGGCGGCACGGTCGCGCGACACAACGTAGAGGCTCAGGCCGTAGGTCAAGGCGTCGCCTAGGTTGTCGAGACCTTCAGCCAGCAGCGCCGTCGAGCGACCATAGAGCGCCGCACCGACTATCACCCCAAACATGACAGTGTTGATGGTCAAGGCAATTTGCAGCGTCCGGCGCTGACGTCCATACAGCGCTTCCGAAGCGCAATCATGCTCGCAATACACACCCATTTGGGCAAACTCAGGCAAAGGTAATCGTTAGCGTATCGCCGCTGTAATCCGCACCAACAGCCTCCTTACTCCGCACTTCGGCCGGCAGTAGCACATTCCGCTTGAAGTGGCCGATTTCGAGAACAAGCTCGCCGGCCCGTGTCACCAGATCAAGCCGGTCAAGTTCCAGATTGGGCAGTTTCAACTTCAGGGCGTATTGCCCGTCAGCGGCGCTCTCTAGTGTCATCAGCGGAGACGGCGTTGCTTGCGCTAGAGGGTCATGGGTTTTGAAGACTTGCTCCGCCAACGCCGTCAGCGCCGTGATCCCAATTGGCTCCGCCAACTGGTTTGGAATCTCCACAACCGGCAATCCGTTCACCTTGGAACGGAGAAACTCAAGCGCCGCTCGTTCCTCCGCCGCGCCCCGAACACGATTGACAAACACGCTCTCAACGGGACACTCATACAAGTAATGATATGTCACCAGCCGCAACCCATCTTTGACGGCGATTTGTTCCGGCCGCGTCACCAAGCGATGGGAAGTGATTTCTGGGTTGGTTAGCGCCGCGCGCATTTCACCAACGCGCCTGCTGATTTCAGGAAGCATGTCCATCGGGTTACGGTTGGGAAACAACGCCTGCATGACTGGCGTCGCCAGCAGCGCTAAACGGCGATACCAAGTCTCAATGCTGGAAAGAATCCACTTGAGACCTTCCGGCCCGGCCAGCAATGTCATCATACCGGCGGTGGGCGGTGTATCCACAACAACGACCTCGTATTGCGCCTCACTAATGGCCCGCCAGATTTCTGTCATGGCGGTCAACTCTTCTAAAGCCGGAAACAAAACGACCTCTTGGACATAGGCCGACTTACCCGTGCCGATGCCGCGCAAAATGGTGGCAACGTAGTCCTGAATCTGCGACCACTGCGCGCGCATTTCCGCCAGTGCGCTAACTTCACGCCCATCAAGATTGGGGACAACGGAAGTAGGCGTGTGACCGACGGCGACGCCCAGAATATCGCCAAGATTGTGTCCGGCGCTGACGCTCATGAGCAGCGTCTTACAACCGCGTGCGGCGCACGCGAGCGCCGTCGCCGCCGCGAGCGTCGTCTTACCGACCCCGCCCTTGCCGAAGTACGTTATGATCCGCATAGAACTTTTTTCCTTAGAACGAAAAGGACTTTGGATAAAAAAGACCGCATATTTGGCCGCCAACGATAGGCGGTTCAGTGGCGGAACGCCACACAACAGCGCAGAACGCCGCTGCCTTTCAGTCCCACGAGGTTCAACGCCTTCGTTCTATCTGTCCGCCGGTGAAGCAACAGCCTACACCTTCCGTCGCCGCTGTCCTGATTGCCCGTAACGAGGCCGCCCGGCTACCGGCGGCTTTAGCGTCTGTCGCTTGGGCGGATGAGCGGATTGTCGTGGTGGACGCGGCGACCACCGACGCAACAGAGGAGGTCGCCATCGCCTGCGGTGCGCGCGCCGTACGCCACCCGTTTACTAACTACGCTGCACAGCGAAATTTCGGCGACACCCTGACAACCTGTGACTGGATCTTTTGCCTGGATGCCGATGAACGTGCCACGCCAACGCTGGGCGCTGCCGTCCGCCGCGCCATCGCTGCGCCAGGGCCATATGTCGCGTTTACTGTTCGCCGGCGCAACCGCTATCTTGGGCGCTGGGTTCGGTACGGCGGCTGGTATCCCGACCGACAGTTGCGACTTTACCGACGCGGGGCGGGCCAGTGGCGCGGCGAGTTTGTCCATGAGTCTTTCGAGCCGACCGGGCCGACGGGACGGCTGGACGGCGAAATTGAGCACGAAGCCATCAACTCGCTGGCTGAGCATCAGGCCAAAACGAACCGCTACACTGATCTGGCGGCGCAGGAGCTACGGGTGGGTGGGCGGCGCATACCGTTGTGGAAACTGCTGCTCTGGCCGCCCGCGACGTTCTTCAAGACGTACGTCATACAGCTTGGTTGCCTTGACGGCTTCGCTGGTCTGTGCATCGCATGGTTTGCGGCGCACTATGTGTTTTTGAAGTACGCCAAGGCGCGGCTGCCCGGCGACTAAGAAGCCAGCAAAGGGGGTCACTGCGTGATGACGAAGACAATTACCGCAGGCTTGTCGGCGCTCCCAACGATGGAGAACCGTCAAAGCCGAATACGACGGAGAAGACGCCTTGGCTGATCGGCTCAGACCGCCGCGCGAGCCGTTTGGCGGCGATTGAACCAGTAGAGCGGCAGCCCAAGGGCGATGATGCCTAATCCGATCCCCGACGACACCGGACTGGTTAGCAGCGTATTGATGATGAGCCATCCAGCTACGGCGAGAAATGCCAGCGGGACCAATGGATAGCCCAGCGTCCGGTAGGGGCGTTCCGCTTCCGGCTGCGTCCGGCGCAAGACAAACACCCCCGCCGTCGCCAGTGCGTAAAACACCCACGAGGCAAACACAACGTAGTCGGTCAACTGATCAAACGTCCCCGACACGGCTAAAATACAGGCCCACAACGCCTGCGCCGTCATAGCCCACGCCGGCACGGCGGCGCGGTTGAGCCGCGCAAAACTTGCAAAAAACAGACCGTCGCGCGCCATGGCGTACGGTACGCGCGCATTGGTCAGAATCGAGCCGTTGAGCGCGCCCAAACTCGACAGCACAAACGCCGCCGACACCAACCGCGACCCGCCGTCGCCGAGAAACGTCTCAACGGCTTTGGTCGCCACCGGCGGCGCGTCAGGATAGGCTGTCGAGTTGGCCGTCACAATCGCACTCATCGGCAGGGCGTAGCAGTAAGCCACGTTCGCCAAGCCGTACACCGCCAGTACAATCACCATCCCGATGATCAGCGCGCGCGGTATATTCCGTCCGGGGTCGCGCACTTCGCCTGCCGCCATCGGCAAATTGTTCCATCCGTCGAAGGCCCACAGCGCGGCCAACATTGCCGCTCCAAAGGTCGCTGCACTGATAGTCGCTGGACAGTCAGAAACCCAAAGATTCGCCCAGTTTCCCGTCCGCGAACCAAACAACACGCCGCCGACAATCATGACAATCGCCGCCACCTTGACAGCCGTTAGGAATGACTGCGCCCGACCGCCGATCACGACGCCCAAACCGTTGAGAATCGAGAAAACAATAATCGCGCCAATCGCCGTGACCTGCTGCGCGCCGAACCGCCACGAAACTTCCACCCCAAAGATATGAAAGGTGGGCGCGTACCACGCTGCGCCGTAGTCCACAAGACCGCCCAGAAAAATGGAAAAGCCGACGCCATAGATGGCAATCGAGCCAGCGGCCGCAACCGTGAACCGCATCCAGCCGTAAAGGAACGCTGGCAGGTCGCCGTAAGCGGCGCGTAAAAACACGTACTCCCCGCCGGCGCGCGGCAGCATCGCCCCCAGTTCGGCGTACGTGAGCGCCCCGGCCAACGACAGTAATCCGGCTGCAACCCACGCGGCCAGCACAGCCAAGGGTGAGCCAAGGCTCTGTCCCATAACGGCGGTTTTCAAAAACACTCCAGTGCCGATGATCGTACCGACGGTCAACGCCAGCGCATCGGTCAGCGTCAATTCACGCCGAAGTTTGGGTTCCTCAGTCATCGGGAATGCGCTTGGGGCGCGTCCGCCCGGCCGCAGCCGAACGCCAAACGGTCGGTTGTGCCGCTGATTGAAAGAAGATTACAAAGTAAAGGCGCACGCACATTACCTCGATTGCCCGACAAATCAAGCGCCAATGTCCACTGCCCGCCCCATTCATCATTTCACGCCACTTTTTCTCCTCATCGGACTTGCCCTGCTAGGGCCCGCCAGGATGGTCTCACACGCCCAACGCGCGACCCCGGAAGCGCCGCCTGTCCAGTGGACACGCATCAATGACTTCGATACGCAGCACGTCGCGCTCGACCTACACTTTGATTGGAAGACGCAGAAAGTCGGTGGTGCAGCGCGGCTGACGCTCAAGCCCGTCCGGTCGGACTTGTCCCGCCTTGTCCTGGACGCCGGAGAACCGATGCGCGTCTTTTCCGTCAAAACCGAAACCGGCGCCGCGCTTGACTACACCCACAACAAAGCGGCTGAAAAGCTCATCATCACCCTTGATCGTCGCTATCGCCGCGACGAGCCGCTGACGCTAGAGATTGCCTATGAAGCGACAGCGACACCCCCCAAAGGCGGCTTGTTTGGCGTCTTCGGTACGGGCCTGACCTTCATCCAGCCGACGCCGGAACGCCCAAACCGTCCGCGTCAAATCTGGTCGCAAGGTGAAACCGAGTACAACCGCAACTGGTTTCCATGCTTTGACTTCCCCAGCGACAAGTTTACCTCCGAGCTGCGCGCCACGGTTGAAACCTCATACATCGTGGTAAGCAACGGGCGGCTGGTTGCGGATACCGACAACGGTGACGGCACGCACACCGTTCACTGGCGAATGGAACAACCACACGCCAGTTACCTCCTCGCGGTCGCTGTCGGCGAATACCGTGTCATTGAAGGCGAGTACGACGGCATCCCTGTTCAATCCTACGTGTATCCAAACCGGTATGAAGACGCCCGCCGCGCCTTCGCCAACCTGCCGCACATGATGGCCTTTTTCTCTCAAGAGACCGGCGTGCGCTACCCCTACGCCAAGTATGCCCAGACGATGGTGGCCGAGTTTGGCGGCGGAATGGAAAACATCACAACCACGCATCTTTCCGACGCCATGCTGCCCCGACGCAACGAACCGCTGGATGGCGTCGAATCCCTTCAGGCGCATGAGTTGGCGCACCAGTGGTTTGGCAATCTTGTCACTTGCCGCGACTGGTCGGAAATTTGGCTTAGCGAAGGCTTCGCCACGTATTTTGAGGCGCTCTACATGGGCGCACGCTTCGGCGAAGCACGATTACGCTCGATCATGGAGGAGCACCACGCAACCTACCACACCGCTTGGAACCAAGGGCGACAGCGGCCGATTGTGACGCGCCGCTTCACGCACCCGGACGAGTTGTTCGACGCCTACGCCTATTCGCGGGGCGCGCTCGTCTTGGATATGCTGCGCTATGTCGTCGGCGATGAAGCTTGGCGGCGCGGCGTCGCCCTTTACCTAACCCGCCACCAGTTTCAGAACGTCGAAACCCACGACTTCCGTCGCGCCATGGAAGACGCCTCTGGGATGGGACTGGATTGGTTCTTCGACCAGTGGGTATATCGGATGGGCCACCCGGTCTTCACCGTCTCCCACCGGTACAGCCCAAAACGCAAGCGGCTCACGGTGACGATTCGACAGTCGCCAGCGCGCGGCCTACGGGGCGGTTTTCCGCAGGCGGAGTTCTTCCGAACGCCAGCCGATGTTGAGATTGTGTGGGCCAACGGCGTCAGCCGGCTTCGGTGGATGATTGAGGCGCAGGCGGAGCAGTCCTTCTCGGTCGAAGCGCCGACGCCGCCGCGGGCTGTTCGCTTCGACCCCGATCACCGGCTCATTCGGGAACTTGCAGGAGAGCCGACGGCGACGCGCGCCGACCAACAGGGTGACTTGGAAGGCCGGTTTCAAGCGACGGCCGGCTGTCAGTGCTGTCAGCAGGGGCGGCGGCAACGCGCATCGGCGACACCCGGCTGGGGCGGTTTACACACCGCCGCATGCAATCCACACGCAGGTCGTGTAGGCTTCCCGTACACTCATTACCGTGAGGATTAGGGCATGAGCGAACCCAAGTCACTCGACGAGCAGCTGACGCAACTCGAAGAGGAAATCCGTCGCCTCAAAATCGAGTTTGACGTGTATTTCAACGGCGGCCGCGACCGCCCGCCCTACGATACAAAGTGGCGCGTGGAAGCGATGATTAAGAAGCTGGAGGAAAATCGCTCGATGCGGTTTCACCAGCGATTCCGCTTCAATCAGATTACGGCGCGCTTTGTGGCGTTCCGGCGGCTCTGGGATCGAACGATCAAAGACCGAGAGGAAGGTCGCGACCTCCGCGCTCAATATCTAGCCAACTTCCGGGAGAGTGAAGAAAAGCGCCGTGAGGCGTTCAGTGAAGCCATTGACGAGCTCGATGTAGACGCCGTGTTTAGTGATTTTCTGCGGAATCCACTTCCGCCGCGCTTTGAACCGACGACGGTGCAGATTAGCCGCAATGCTCCGCAGGAGCAACAGGAAGCCAACATCCGCAAGCTCTACGAAAGCCTGCAAAACGCTAAGCGGACGGTCGGCGAGGCCAACACCACTACCTATGAGCAGTTTCGCCAGATTGTCGTCCAAAACGCCCAGAAACTCTGCGCTGAACGCAACACGTCGCAAGTCAGTTTCACTGTGGACATTGTGGACGGCAAGGTAAAGTTCAAAGCCAAGTAACCCTCAACGCAACGTCACCGCTCCACTATGGCTGCCCAACCCGACGGCGCATCGCGTGCAACTGATCGGACACAGCTTGCCTCATCTGCCGCCCCGCCAGCGCCGACCGAAGCTTCGGCGGCGGGCGCTCACTCTGCTACTGCCACACCGGGCGCGACTTCGGCGCAGACGATTCGCTTTGGGACTGGCGCGATGCCGGAGTCGTCTGTCCCGGACATCACTATTCGCGCCGGCGCTCCCCCGACGCAACCGGTCAGCGGTGAAACTTCCCCGCCCCGCCAACGCCCGGTGGAGGGGCTGGCGGTGGGTCAGCGTTTTCAGGGCAAGTACGAAATCCTGCGTCTACTCGGCGTCGGTGGGATGGGACGCGTCTATCAAGCGCGTCACTGCGAACTGGAGACGCTGGTTGCCATCAAGATCATGGCAAGCACCCTGTCAAGCGACCCCGAAGCGGTCGAGCGCTTCAAACGCGAAGCCAAGGCGATGGCGCGCGTCCAGCACCCAAACGCTGTGCGCGTCATTGACTATGGCGTGGAACAGGGTGACTGCTACCTGATTATGGAGTTTTTGCAGGGCGAAACGCTGCGTGAACGACTGGCGCGCAAGGGTCGCCTGCCGCTTGAAACACTCGTCCGCTACGCTGAACAGGTTTTCGCGGTGCTGGAGTTCATGCATCGCCGGAACATCACACACCGCGACCTCAAGCCGGACAACATCTTTCTGGCGCGCTCTGAGGTAAACGGCGAGGAAGTCGTCAAGGTGCTCGACTTTGGCATCGCTAAAATCCAGACTTCCACGGTCGCCAACATGACGACTGAAGGGACGATGATGGGGACGCCGCGCTATATGTCCCCGGAACAGTGCCGGGGCGGCGCCATTGATGGACGCGCCGACCTCTACTCGATGGGCGTCGTGCTGTATGAGATGTGCGCCGGCCAGCCGCCCTTCGACGGTGACAGTCCGATTACCGTTGCACTCAAGCACCTCAACGAGCCGCCGCCGCCCCTACGGGAGCGCAACCCGGAGATTCCCGAAGCCGTGGCGGCTGTCATCCACAAGGCGCTAGAGAAGTCGCCAAGTGACCGTTTTCGTACGGCGCAGGAATTTTCACAGGCATTGTTGGCGGCGGCGAATCTCACGCCGCGTGTGCTGCCTGACGGCCGCACACTTCCCCCAGACAACCCCAGCGAACTCGCCGACACACTCAAACCAGCGGCGTCCCCGGTCTCCAAGGGAGAGACGCGGGCTTATGGTAGTGGGCTGCCGCTTGACGAAGCGGTTTCCAAACGCTCCACTTGGTTGCTATACGCCGTGGCGGGCGTCGCCGTCCTGAGCTTCCTGATCGGCGGCGTCCAGCTTGCCGGCTGGTTGAATCTGCGTCCAACGCCGGCGGCGACGCCGCGGCCTTCCGAACCAGCGATTCCAAAGTCGCTTGAAAACTTCGTGTTCATCCCAGCGGGGACGTTTTCGATGGGACGCGATCTGGGCGGCGATGAGTTCACGGCGGATAAGCGCGTGCCGTTAGATGAAACCCCGGCCCACACGGTTTCCGTCGGCGCGTTCTATCTGGCCAAGTACGAAACAACCAACGCCGAATACAAACGGTTTGTTGACGCGACTGGTCATCCGGCTCCGCGCAGTTGGAAGCAGGGAAGCTATCCGCCCGGACAGGATGATTTTCCCGTCACAGAGGTGTCATGGAACGACGCCCGCGCCTACTGTGAATGGCTGACCAAAACCAACCCGGACGGCATGACATTTCGCCTACCGACAGAAGCGGAGTGGGAATACGCAGCACGCGGTACGGATGGACGCATCTTCCCATGGGGCAGCTTCTGGCGTGACGGGATGGCCAATACTCGGCAGGCCATCAACACGGCTCAGGTCCTGTTGTTGCCGGTCAACGTCGAGCCGAACAATACCCGCGACAAAAGCGCCTTCGGTGTTTTTGGTATGGGCGGCAACGTCTGCGAGTGGACGGCATCCGATTTTACTGTCTATCCGGGCAGCGATTACCGCCCTACCGGACGCGATTTGGAGTGCAAGGTCTACCGTGGCGGACACTTTGCCTCACCGTTGTCCGATGCGGAGGCTACCAGCCGCAAATGGAGACTGCCTGACACTACCCGCGAGTTTTTGGGATTTCGCGTTGCAGCTACCCCGCCCAAATCATGAAACGCCGATCCGTCTTGCTTTTGTTGGTCATCGCTGTTGGCGCGGGCGGTTGGCGCGCCTCGGCCCAGAAAGACGCTGGTGTGATTATTGAGAAAAAAGTGAAGACGGCGACGTATCGGCCCCCTTCGGTCGGTACGCTGGTGCTAGCGACCAACACCCCCACCGGTGAAGTATTTCTCAACGGCCAACTTGGCGGACGATTGACCGAAGCCAAGTTCACGAAACGACTAAGCCCCGGCCGTTATCGGCTGGAAGTACGCGCCGCCGACCACCTGCCGTTCACCCGCGAAGTCACGATTGCCGCCGGGCGGTCGGAAGCGATCATTGCTGAACTCAAACCGAACTTCGCCACCTTATCGCTGCCGAACCTACGCCTGCGGCCGACGCCCAAACCGACGGTTCTGGTGGATGGACGACCTTTAGACGAAACACGGTGGCGACTGGATGGCCGGCGACTGGAAGCGCGTATCAGCCCGCCGGGAACACGCCGTGTACAGGTCAGGCAGGGCGCGCGGGTTGTTTATGACGCCACCCTCAACTTGGAAGCCACTGCCGCCAAAGTTGAAATCGCCGAGCCGCCCAAGGCGATTCTCCGCATCGAGTCATTGCCGACGGCGCGCGTTTACGCCGACGACGTCTACTGCGGGGACATTTCACCCGACGGCACACTGGTCATCGAACAACTTTCCCCTGATGAAACACACCGGCTGCGGATCGAGGCTGAACGCTACCGGACGTTCGAAACTGACCTGACTGTGACGACCGAGCAGCCGACGGTTCTCCGCGCCAAACTAGAGGCCATCATTGAGTTCGCCGACAACTTTGCCAACCTCTACAAATGGGACGCGCCGACCGGCTGGGCGGTGGAACAGCAGTTGCTCCGCGTCAGCGGGCCATCCTTCGCCGTTGGATTGCCGAAGGATGTCGGTTTTCGCGGTTGCGAAATCAACTTCGACCTGCGGATTGCGCAGGGGCGGCGGGCGGCGTGGGTGGTGCGCGGACGCGACGAACGCAACGGGTATGTGTTTATCTTGGAAGCCCCAACGCCGACAACAAGCCGGATTGACACGTACCTCTATCGAGATGGCGTGCTGGGAACGCCTGTACAGAGCGACCCCCTACCACTGCGGCTTGAGGCGCAAAAATGGAATCGCATCCGCATCATTGCCCGTGACAACAAAATCAGCCACCTCGTGACGCCCGCTGACAGCCCGGATGAAATTTCCGTGGCGCTGTTCCAGGACCGCGACAAGCTGTTTCCGTACGGTGCGGCCGGGTTCGCGTCACTGCCGGATGCGGTTTTTTACATCGGCGGCTTCGTCGTTTGCCCAGAAGGGGCGACTTGCCGACCGGAAATCAGGTAAAACCGCCCTGCCAACGTCATACCCAAGACGGCGGGAGAAACCACAGATGGGGCTTCCCGACGTGGCAGTGCAGCGCCCGTGCGATGAGATTGCCCCACGGCATCGAAAGCCAAAACGTCAGTCGTGGCAACGGCAACATCGGCTTACCGACCTCCTGCAAGGTAGGTTTCAATGTGCGCCAAACGAGCGTCGAGGCTAGGAAGCGGATGGAACACCTGCTGTTTGACGCCGACGATGTCCGGCTGGGCGCGATTGATCGTCGCCAGCGTCATCAGGGTTTCACGCAGCACCTGCGGGTCGCCGCCGTTGTCGAGGTAGAACCTGTCCGCCGCCAACACGCTGCGGCGTCCCAGCGCGGGCAGGACAAACAGCCCGGCGAAGCTCCACCACGTCATGGCGACCGCCGTCACGAGCAAATCCGCCGGGCTTCCGGTCGCCGTTTGATCCGTCAGCGCCGCCGCGAAACCCAAGCCGACAGCCAACCAAAGACTTGAAACAACGATGCCCAGCGTTCGGTGACCGGTTCTAAGGTGTCCGATTTCACGCGCCAGCAGGCACGCTGTCTGTTCCGGCCGCAACTTCTCAAGCGTCGTTCGGCTTAGCCACAGGCGTGTCGTCGGCCCCCATCCCACAAGGCCGCCGTTGACAGCTTCATCATCGTCGCCGGTAAAAACGGCCGTCTTGGGCAAGGCGGCCCTAAGCGCGGCCGGCAGGGCGGTGAGGATAGGCTGCGCTTCAGAAGCGTCGAAGGGACGGAGACGGACGACAGGTGGCAGCAGAAAAGGCTGCAAGAAGGCCAGCGCCAAAGACCCAACCGCAACGACGCCGGCCGCCGCCCACTCCCAATCCGTCGGCAGCCATTCACGCAGTCGCCAGAGCGCGGTCAGTCCCAAAACAAACATGATGCCCTGACCGCCGACGCCAATCAGGTACGCTGTCAGCCATTGCCGTAGCGTACGGCGCGTCATACCGAAGCTGCGTTCGGCCGCCCAACCGGTCAGCAACTCAAAGGGGAAGTTCAACGCGGCGTGAACGGCGTAGAAAACCCCATAGCCGAACGCCGCCGTCCACAGCGACGAACGGCCTTCAACACCCAGCGCCTGAAACAAGGCGACATGCAGACCGGCCAATACGAAGACGGTGAAAAACAGCAGGTTCCAGCCAATCGAGCCGATGCCGCTCCAGAGGCGAAAATCTTGGTAGGCGCGCCCCGCCGCCGACAAAGCCGTTTGGTTCGTCATAGAACAGTGATGCAAAGGCTGCACAGGGATGGCGCAAGGAGGGAGACGCGCATCTTCACCCGTCAGGCGTCGCCGCGCAATTCGGCTTACCCGACGCCGACCGGACGGGGTAAGGAGCGCCCCGTGCCGCCCGCTGGGTGGTCAAGCTCGGCTCAGCAATGGCATGGTTGTACGACGGCGCACACTTGACGCATCAACTTCACCATCTCACGAAAGGCACTCCTCGACGTTCGTATGTCCTCGCTGCGGCAGGCCATCCTTGTTGCAACCTTTGGCGGCCCTGATGTGCTCCGCCTTGTCACCGAAGAAACACCCAGCCTTGCGCCCGGTATGCTGCGCGTTGCGGTGGAAGCCATCGGCGTCAACCGGGCCGACATCCTGCTGCGCACCGGAGCCTACCACGGCGTACGTCCGCCAGCGCGGCCGGGTCTTGAAGCGGCCGGCGTCGTGCTGGAATCACAATCGGCGGCATTCCCAGTTGGCAGCCGCGTGGTCATTTTCGGCAACCGTACCGGCCTCTACGTCACTGAAGCCGTCGTGCATGAATCCGAAGTCACCACCGTCCCTGAATTAGTCGCCACAACAACCGCCGCCGCGCTGCCGGTCAACTGGCTGACGGCGTGGTACTGCCTGCATCGCCTCATTGACCTGCGTCCCGACGACACGCTGCTCGTCCCAGCTGCCGCAAGCGGCGTCGGCGCGGCGGCGGTTCAGTTGGCGCGGAAGGTCGGCGCGCAGGTTATCGCGGCGGCGAGCACGGCGGAGAAACTCGCCTTTGCTGCGCGACTCGGCGCAAACGTGACGGTCAACTACGCCGAACTTGACCTTGTGGAAGCCGTCCGGGACATCACCAATGGCCGGGGCGTAACGGCGTTTCTTGACACCGTTGGCGGACAAACCTTCGCCGATGGCCTCAAGGTGTTAGCCCCGTTCGGGCGCGTTGCGGCTTTGGCGAATGTGACGCTAGAGCCGTCACTCATCAACGTGCGGGATTTTTATCCGAAAAACGCCCGGATTTACGGCTTTCAGTTGGGCAACCTGATGGCGGCCGGGCGCTACCCGGAAGCGCGCGCCGACCTTGAGGCGATTCTAGCGCGTGTGGCGGAAGGCGCGTTTACCGTCCCAATCGCGCACACCTTTCCGCTGGCGGAAGCGGCGGCGGCGCACCGGCTGCTTGAAAGCCGCAGCGTCCTCGGCAAGCTTTTGCTTGTCAACGCCGCGCACACGCCGGGCTAAACAGGCGGGCAGCATAGGCCCCTCCCTGCCAGTGGCGGGCAGGCGACCAGCGGCTGTATGGCCCAAGTCACCAGCGCATGGCCCGAAAAGCCGGCATGCATGAAGCGCATTGTAACGGCAGAATGGTAACGGCCACCCAAACCCATTGATGCGGTTCACGCTAAGCGGATGCGTCGCCCGCCCAAGCGGGAAAGCAGTCTGGGTCGGCTCACTTAGCTTGGAAAAACCTGTGCGCCCATGGCGGCGTGCTCAGCGAATGTGGAACACGCTCTGTACGACTTCGCCGTTGACCAACTCAGCTTTGCGCCACGAACTGTTGTCGTTGAGCCGAATCCACCGGCGCTCGTTGAGCATGTAATGCCAGTCGGTGTCGTTCTGGTAAAAAATCTGGCTTGTTCGGCATTCGAGAATGTTGAGGATGCCGTTGTCGTGGTAGTTCTGCTCGTCAAAATCGGTGATGGCTTTTTGCCCCATTTCGGAATATATCTCGTTGAGTTCGATAAGCAGATCATTGAGTTCGGGATCAAGTTCGCGGGCATTGAGGCCAATGCGCTGTGCTTCGCGCAAGGTGATGGGATAAATGTGCGATGGATACTCCGCGTTGAGCGTATGGCTAATCGCCTTAGCCTTCTCCATGTCGTCCATATGGTACGACAGAATCTCTGTACACAACCGCATGGAAAGCGAACTGGCTCGGTCAACTGCGCCAATCACCAGCGGATGGACGTATTTGAAAATCTCTTCGTAGGGGTTCTTTGTTTCCCCACGCGATTCCTGTCGCCATAGAGTCAGAATGCGGTTGAGTTCGTCGGGGCTGACGCGCACGCGCAGGTTGTCTTTGTCAATGGGCGACAGATCGTGCGTCAGCGCCGTGTCCACCGCCGACAGGTGCGCCAGCGGCCCCATCAAGATTTCATCCGCGCCCAGCGCAATCATCGTCGCCGCCGACAAACAGGCTAACGGCACGGCGACCGTGACGTGCGCGGCAAACTGACGCAGAAGATGCACAATCCGCAGCGACGCCGTACCGTCGCCGCCGTCCGACTTGATGAACAGCGTCACTCGATCCTGCTTGCCAATACCCCGCAGCAACTCGTAAAACCCAACGACATCATTCTGGCAAACCGACCCGCCAGGCGAGTTCCAGTACACTAAGAACGTCTCGCCAATCTGCGCCTCGATGCGTTTGACAATTGCTTGCGTCTGCGCCAGCAGAATCGGCGGACGCACCAGCTCCGGGACTCGTTTGGGTTTGCCGGCAGGCGCCGCCACCGTTTCCCGTGTTTCAAGCGATCCGTCCGTGTCGGCCATACGACCAAAGCCCCCTTCCGACTGAAATCGCGAAGCGAAGCGTGCAGCAAGCGTTCACACGCTTAGGCGTCTCCCGCCGGCCGCCACCGTTTTTCAACCGCTTGCTTAAGCAACGGCATTTTGTTTCGTACGTCGCGTTCGGCAATCAAGCGCCCAACGGCCTTCCACCCCACCAGCGTCAGAAAATCCGGCTCGTAAAAGACCATTCGGTTGTGAACGTCCGTCCGCTTGCCGCGCGGGATAAGCGTCCAGATGTCTTCACCTGACATAGCTCCCACGAAGCGACTGACCAGACGAGTCGCTTCCTGATGGATAATCTCGTACTCCACTGGGTCGAGGCCGTGCGCCACAAACTCGACCCGCAGCTTCGCCCCGACGCCGTGTTTTTTACGGCCGATGCGCGTAACGCGCGCCTCCGTCGGCGACCACAACGGCAGCAGGTGCGGTTCAACAAGGTATGGGAAAATGGCTTCCGGCGTCGCCTGAATCGTCACCCGACCTTCTAGAACGTCCACAGTACGCACACGCAACGCTCATCCTTGGGACAAAGTGCCCGACGCGGCGCTATCTTGGCACGACTTCACGGAACACCAAAACCAAAAAGCACCGGCATGCAAGGGCCGAAAAAATGCCTTGCAGATTGCCCTGCAAGGCCTCAAAACTGAGGAGGACGCGGAGGTTTTGTAGCTTAGGTCATCTTGACGACGTTTTCCGCCTGTGGCCCCTTGGGTCCGTTCACAATCTCATACTCAACGATCTGGCCCTCGCTGAGCGACTTGTAGCCGTCCTCTTTGATGGCCGAGTAGTGAACAAAGACGTCATTGCCGCCTGGATTTTCAATAAATCCATAACCCTTACTGTTGTTGAACCATTTGACCCTGCCGGTGGTACGCGACATCGGGGACTTCCTCCCGAAAGAAATACAGTTGACGATACGCGGTTGAGCAACTCGCGCCGCCTCACAACTCTCGCCGCTGGCGCACTTCGCGCTTCAACGACTGGGTGACGGCGGCCGGATTCAGTCAGCGGCAGGCAGGTTGTGTGTGAGGTGAGGCTGAAGGTAACGGTTGAAAACGTACACGTCAATACGTTTGTAAGTCGCAAAACAAAAAAAGACCGTCCGCCGTTGGCGGCCAACGGCGGGCGGAACGATTGACATTGCCTTGCGGCTTAGAAACCGAGAAAGGCGGCCAAGAAGGTAAACAGCACCAGTGTTTCGATGAGCACCATACCAATGAGCATGGTCGTAAAGATACGCTGACCGGCGCCCGGATTGCGTGCCGTACCTTCGCAGGCGGCAGCAATGGCATTACCGTCACCCAACCCGCAGCCGACGGCGGCGATGCCAACGGCCAGTGCGCCAAGCGTGATCTTGTACGTGCCGCCGCCTGTGCCATCGGCGGCCAGCGCCGGAAATGACATCGCCATCAAGAACGACGCCGTAGCCAAGGTTTTCAGGAAAAGTTTTTTCATCATGTGCGTGTCTCCAGAGAGGTGAGAAGTGGCGAGGTTACGGCGCCCGGCCCGCACTCGTTAACGCCAATGAGTGCCGCGTGTCCGGGATTGCAGCCTGCTACGTTGGGCGCGCAGCGTTCCAGCAACACGCGAAAAAGCGAATGCGCACACGAGGGCTAAGACGTGGCGCCAAGGAAAAAGCCTGACCGGATGACATTGCAATCAAAAACGCCTTTAGCGTGGCGCGCCGCCAGCGACCGTCAGGCGTGAGCGTGTTCATCACCATGGCCGTCATGCGGCACGGTTTCACTCAAGTAGATGATCGCCAGCTGAACAAAAATAAACGTCTGCACCACGGCGACGAACGTTCCCAGCAGCATAGGAAACACCGGAAGCAGAATTTTGTAGATTGTCCCGAACGCGACGCCAAGTTGTTCGTCCACAAACATGTTGATCATGAGGCGCAGGGCGAGGGTCACCGGGCGAATGGCGTTGCTGAACATTTCAAAGACGAAAATGATGCCGCCCATGATCGCCATCAGCCCGGCTGTTAGCCCGCCCGTGAAGTGCTTCAGGTAGCTGAGGCCTTGCTGCGCAAAGCCCATAAACATGTAGTAGATGAACGTCATCAGTCCGAGCGCCAGTGTGACGTTGAAGTTGGCCGTCGGCGACTCGAACAAGGGGAAAAGTCCCATCAGGTTCGAGGTCAAAATGAGCGCGGCTAGCGGCAGCAGGTAGCTCAGATACTTGAAGCCGTACGTCCCAGTAGCCTGCTCCACCATGTCACGCACTTGCAGAACGATGATTTCAACGATCTGCTGCCCGAAGCTCGGTTTGTCCACGGAAGGCTTGCCGACCAGCAGTTTGCAGCCGACCACGCAAATGACGGCGGCGATGAGCAGCATAATGACGTGACCGGGCAGCTCCTTGTCGGACAGGCCCGTCAAGTGATGGATTTGTTCAACGAGCCACGGATGCGGATGCGCCACGCCTTCATCCGCCAGAGCAAGGAAAACAGGAAAACAGGTCGTGGACGGTGTCATACGGATGGCTCACGTCCCGAAGTTACGCGGCCGGCGCGCGGTCGCCCGTACCACAGTTGTACGCAGGCTTCCACCACGACGGCCAGCGGCAGTGCAAAGAGTCCGCATACTATGGCAACCGCTGCGACGGACGCAACCTGCATGGCTAGCCAGATGACCGCGCCGAGGATCACCCAACGGAGGAAGAACTTCGCCATTTGAAAACGCGAGGGCTTGCCGCCGCCGGCCGTCGTCGCCGCGACGATGGCGCGCAGGCTGGCGCGCATCCACAGAAAGTTGAGGTGAGCAAGCAGGCCGCCGAGCGCCACGCCAACGCCGACGCTCCATCCGGACCTTGCCCCTACAGCCAGCGCTGCTCCGGCCGTGACGGCGAGCGTCACCCACTGGATTCGGCGCTCAATCATCGGCGGGCTGACCACTGGCGGGACATCTTCCGCAAACAAGGCCTCGGACGACAGTTTGGTTTGAGGCGACGGTTCGGACAAAGGCATGCAACCTATGCTGACTCAGAAGAAGACGACGCTTCGCTTGGGCGGCGCAAGCCGAACTTTTCCAGTCGGTACTGTAATGTGCGGAAGGTCAGCCCAAGGAGTTTGGCCGCACGGGTGATGTTCCAATCGGTTTTTTCCATTGCCTGCAGAATCAGCGACCGCTCAACTTCCTCAAAGGAGATGCCTTCGGGTGGAAGCCGAAATTGGAAGGGCTGCGCCGGCGCGGCGTCCGGCAGGCCGGCCGCCTGCCGGATTTCAACCGGCAGGTCTTCTACGCCGATTGTCTCACCTTCACACAAGAGGGCCGCTCGCTTGAGCGCTGATTCCAGTTGGCGCACGTTGCCAGGCCAGTCGTAGGCTTGCAGTACACGCAGCGCCTCAGGCGTGATGGCGTAGCGCATTGCGCCGCGTGACTGCCGCGCCAGAAAACGCTCCACCAGCAGCGGAATGTCGTCGCGCCGGTCACGCAGCGGCGGCAGGTGAATGGGGATGACGTTGAGGCGGTAGTAGAGGTCTTCGCGGAAGGTTTTCGCCTTCACCATGTCTTCCAGCGGCCGATTCGTCGCCGCGATGACGCGGACATCTACCTTGACGACTTTGGTTGAGCCAACCCGCTGTACTTCCCCTTCTTGGAGAGCGCGCAGGAGCTTGGCTTGCAAGGTGACGTTGAGTTCACCGATTTCGTCCAGAAACAGCGTTCCTCGGTCGGCGACTTCAAACAGCCCCTTCTTTTCAGCGACGGCGCCGGTAAACGCCCCCTTTTCGTGACCGAAAAGCTCCGATTCAAGCAGGTTTTCGTTGATGGCTGCGCAGTTGACGACGTAAAACACCGCGTCGGCGCGTGGGCTGTGCCGATGCAGGGCGCGGGCGACAAGTTCCTTTCCAGTACCGCTTTCACCCCGCACAAGAACGGTTTCTTCGGAAGCCGCCACCTTGAGAATGATTTTTTTGAGCTTTTGCATCGGCTCACTGTCGCCTATCAGCGCGTCGTCCAGGGCATCAAGGCGGGCAAGCGCCTGCGCCACAACGGACAGCAACCGTTCACGGTCAAGCGGTTTTTCAAGGTAGTCCACGGCTCCGAGGCGCAGCGCATGTTTGACGGATTCAATCGAGCCGTGCGCCGTCATGAGGATGACCAGTTGCGAAGCATCGGCCTGCATCAGGGCGCGGAGCAGGTCGAGTCCGCTTTGCCCGCCCATTTTCAAGTCAGTGAGCACCAAGTCGAAACGTTCGACTTTGGTCATGCGCAGCGCGGCTTCGGCGCTTGGCGCGGTCGCCGTCCGATAGCCTTCCGCGGACAAAATCATGTCTAGGATGTCGCGCTGATTTTTTTCGTCGTCCACGATGAGGATGCTGCGTTTCGTCGGCATCGTTTTTTGGTCGGCGTCAGAAAGCCACTGATGACGTTTCCCAGCGATGGCTCTCACGGAAAGTCAAACTACCCGGCCGGCTTCTGGAGAAACCGGCGGCACGGCGACAGTTTTGCCCACATCTTCGGAAAACGACTTCGAAAAAAGGTCGGCGATGGTTCTTTCAAGGCAACCGAGCCGGTTTGACTTACCCGTTGCCATCTCCGCCAAGCTCGCTCCTCTCGCCAAGCCTCGGAAGCCTACCCGCTCACCGAGGAACTTCTGGCGCTAGCGACGCTTCTACAGCCTCCGCCGCATGGATGACGGCCGTCTCGCTCGCTTCCCGGTCGGTCGCCAGTTCATCGCAGGCATAGAGCGCCAAGCCGTGTTCGAGAATGTCCCGCAAGGGCACGAAGGCGTCGCTCCCATCGGGCAACCGGGTATAGAACCTGTGGTCAAGCGTGCAGCGCAACGTCCGCCCGTCCTCCAGTTCGACTTCGACGACTTCCTTTTCGCCAGTCGGAAACGCCTCCACCAACTCGTTGACGACCACGGCGCGGCCGTCCCAACTGTAGGTCTTGAACGGCTCACCGACGCGCTCCACATCGCGCTCGGCCAAGGCCGCCACCGTCAGCAACTCGCCCGTTAGGGCGTCGCGTACCGTCGCGTCGCCCGTGACGCACTTGTTGAAGGCGTAGTCGGCGAAACCTTCAAGCTGTTGCCAGAGTTTTTCAAGTTTGGCGCGGTCATGCCCGCGCTCGACGGCTTGGGCAATGAACTTCGCCTTGTGGGCGTCGAGTTCCTCGCGCTTTTTCTTGCCCATGGCGCGGCGCACAAGGTCGGCTTCGCCAAGCGAATAGCCGGCCAGACGCTGAAAAATCGCCATGATCTGTTCTTGGAACACCGGCACGCCGTAGGTGCTCTCCAAAACGTCTTGCAGTTCCTTGAAATCGTACGTCACACGCCGCCGTCCGTGTCGCCGCTCGATGTAGTCGTCCACCATGCCTGAATCTAGCGGCCCGGGCCGGTACAGCGCGTTGAGTGCGACGATGTCGTCTAAGCTGCTCGGTTTGAGCCGGCGGGCGATCTCACTGATGCCGTCGCCTTCAAACTGAAACACGGCGTCCGTCGCGCCGTCGCTGAACATTTTGAGGGCCGCTGGGTCGTCGGTTGGAATCGTCGTCAGGTCGGGACGCACGCCGGTCTCCTTCTCGATGCTGGCCAGACAGTCCTCGATGATGGTCAGCGCCGTCAGCCCAAGGAAGTCCATCTTGAGCATGCCGGCCTTTTCGAGGTCGTTCATGTTGTACTGCGTCGCCGTGACTTCGACTTCTCCACGTTCGCGGTCGCGGGTCTTGGTTTTGAAGACCGGCACGAGTTCGTGTACGGGACGCGGCGAAATCACCACTCCGGCGGCGTGAATTGAGGAGTGCCGTGCGCCGCCTTCCAAGCGCCGCGCCAGATCAATCAATCGCTTGACCTCCGGCCGCCGGTCATAGGCTTCCTTCAGTTCCGGGACCATCTTGAGGGCGTCGGCGATGGCGACATTGCGCCCGCGCTGCGGCGGCGGAATGAGCCTGGCGATCTTCTCGACCTCCGGGTAGGGCATTTCCAAGACGCGCCCGACATCCTTAATGACCGCCCGCGAAGCCATTGTGCCGAACGTCGCAATCTGCGAAACGTTTTCGCGCCCGTAAAACTGACTGACGTACTCAATGACCGCGCTACGCCCACGCATGCAGAAATCCACGTCAATGTCGGGCAGCGAGACGCGCTCCGGGTTGAGGAAGCGCTCAAAGAGCAAATCGTGGGCGATGGGGTCAACATCGGTAATGTGCAAAGCGTAGGCGACCAGCGACCCAGCCGCGCTGCCTCGTCCAGGGCCGACCGGAATGCCGCGTTCGCGGGCGTGCCGGATGAAATCCCAGACGATGAGAAAATAGCCCTCGTAGCCCATGCGTTCGATGACGCTGATTTCGTACTCCAGTCGCGCCTGATACTTCGCCGGGTCGGCCGGTTGGATGCGGCGCAGCCGTTCTTCCAGACCACGCCGTGTCACGCTTTCAAAGTAACTGGTCAACGTAAAGCCTTCCGGGACGGGAAACACCGGCAAGTAGTTCGGAGCTTTACCGAACGCAAACGTACACATCTCAGCGATACGCACCGTATTGCGCAGCGCCTCTGGGTTTTCATTGCCCCACAGGGCCCACATCTCCTGTGGGCTTTTGACATAGTGGTCGGGCGAGTAATGAAAGCTCGCTTCGCGCAGCGATTTGCCAGTTTTCAGGCACAACAAGACGCGATGGGCTTCGTGGTCGGCCGCCGTGAGAAAGTGTGCGTCATTGGTGACAACCAGCGGGATGTCCAAGCGAGCGGCAATCTCGGTCAATGCGCGGTTGACCTTGGTTTGGTCGTCTTCAAGGCCGCGATGCCACTGGAGTTCAAGGAAATAGCGCCCACGCCCAAAGATTTCGTTGTACTCGCCGATCTCGCATTCAGCGCGATCCTGCTTGTCGCGCAAGATGAGCGACGCCGGAACGCCGGACATACAAGCCGAGAGCGCCACCAAGCCTTCGCGGTGCGCGTGCAGCACTTCCTTGTCAATACGCGGGTTGTAGTAGTACCCCTCGGTGTAGCCAAGCGACGCCAGCCGGACGAGATTCTTGTAGCCCGTTTCATCCGTCGCTAGCAGGATGAGGTGGTTCGTCCCACGTTCGCCGTCCGCGTCGGCTTTGCCTCGGTCATGGCGCGACCCGCGTGCAACGTAGGCTTCCATGCCAATGATGGGTTTGACGCCGACCTTGTTCATGGCGTTGGCGAAGCCCATTGCGCCGAACATATTGCCGTGGTCGGTCACGGCTACCGCTTTGAAGCCCATCCGTTGGGCTTGTTCCGCCAGCGCGCCGTGCTGGATGGCGCCGTCGAGCAAGCTGTAGTCGGAGTGCAAATGCAAGTGAACGAAATCCTGCGTCGCCATATGTCGAGGTCGTCCCGCCTTGGATCCTGCGCAAATATGTCTCCCGGAGGGTGCTTACCAGTGAGGCTAACCACTTCCGCCGAGGGAATGCAAACCGCCTGCCGAGCGGACGGCCGCCTTGTGGTTTGGCCTGCATGTGGAAGCACCGGCTTGGCTGGTGGGCGCTGATAGGTCCACCTCAAACCTGCACGGGGCAGACAGCGACCATCGGCGACTAATCGAATTCGGTCACTCGCTTTGGAGTTATTCTTGCTTGAATGGAGTCGTACCCCTCCGGCGTGAACTGCATTCATTGAGGATTTGACGAATCCTGCTTACTACGCCTTCTCGAAGAGCACGTATCCATCGTCGCCCAGGTTGTGTTGGGGCGCTGTTGGGCCGGATTGGCGAAGATCAACTAACCCGGATTGCTTCGACCGGTCAACCTATTCTGACCACACACACCGGCTGCGGCGGAACATCGCCGGACGGTGGTTCCTCAAATCAGGCGTTGGTATTAGCCAAATTCGCCAGAAAGCTCACGTCAAGGTTGTGGCGTTTGAGTAGGTTTTCAAAGCCGGCCTTATCCACCGCTTTGATGTAGGCTTCCTGCGGCTCAACCCGCTTGTTTTTGACGTGATCAAGCAGAGCGTCGTTGAGCGTGACGTTCCCTTTAGCCTTGCCGGTTTGCATCGCCGATGGAATCTGGAAGGTCTTGCCTTCGCGGATGAGGTTGGCGATGCCGGTATCGCAAATCAGGGTTTCTAACGCCGCGATGCGCCCGCCGCCGATCTTCTTGCAAAGTGTTTGGGCGATGACGCCTTTGAGCGACTCCGACAGCATGACTCGAATCTGCGACTGGCGGTCGGCAGGGAACTGGTCAATGATGCGATCCACGGTCGAAGGTGCTGTCGAGGTATGAAGCGTCCCAAACACGAGGTGTCCGGTCTCGGCCGTCTCAATCGCAATCGAAATCGTTTCAAGGTCGCGCATTTCACCCACGAGAATGATGTCTGGGTCTTCACGGAGGGCGGCGCGCAGGGCGTCCTTGAATGAGTCCGTGTGCGTGTGAACCTCACGCTGGTTAATCAGACACTTCTTGTTTTCGTGGACGAACTCGATCGGGTCCTCAATGGTAATGATATGGTCGCGGCGGTGGCGGTTGATGAAGTCAATCAAGGCGCACAGCGTTGTGGACTTGCCGCTCCCGGTCGGGCCCGTCACCAACACCAACCCTTTGCTCAGGAAGCACAGCTTGAGAATTTCCTTCGACAACCCCAGCATTTCCGCCGTCAGAATCTTGCTGGGGATGACGCGGAAGACGCCCCCCATGCCCTTCCGATCCATAAAAATGTTGCACCGGAAACGGGCGGCGTCGCCGAACTCATAAGCAAAATCGGTGTCATGCCGCCGGTTGAATTCCTCGCGGTTTTTGTCGGGCATTAGCTCCCACAAAATCCGTTCAGTGTCGGCGGCCGTCAGCGGCTGTTCTTCATAGCCCGGCATGACCACCATATCGCCGTCCAGCCGGAGCATCGGCGGAACGGACGCGGAAATGTGCATGTCGGACGCCTTGAGTTCGAGTTGCTTCTCAAAAAGCTTGTCAATCTCAAGCGGTCCACGCTTGCGCAAGTGAACAGCCGGCCCCTGCCCAGCGGCCGGGGACGGCGCAGCAGCAGGAGCGACAGACGGCTGTGGCGTGGGCGGGGTCGGCGGGGGCGTTACCGTCGGCTGTTTCCCCGACACAGTCCCTGAAAACGCTGTCCCGGAAGAAGGCGTCGGCGGACGGGGTACAGTTCGTGTTGGCGGAATCGGCGGCGTCGGACGCGGGGGCGTGGCGGCCGGCGGAGGTGTAAACGTGCCGGACGAACGGGCGGCGGGCGGCGGTGGCATCGGCGCGCTCGGCGTGGCCGGCTTCGCCGTCACCGTCTCGACTGGTACGAAGCAAACCTTCATCCCTCCGCCTTCCTTGGTAATGCACACATCGAACGTACCCGCGCCGTTGACGCTCAGTCGAAAATTCGTCGTCGGTTGGCTCATCAGCGCCGTTTTCTTGTCATCCGGGATATGGGGCTGCAAGAGCCGGTAAATGTCAAACGGCGTCATCGGGTTGCGACTCAGCTCCGTTGCGCCGGATGAGTTGAACACGGTTGGCGCCTTTCCGGCCTGCAAAACAAGTTGTTCTGCGCCCGCCATGCGCGGATCCTTGAGCAGGCTTTCAATCGTCGCCGACATGGCGCATCCTCCCCAAAGACACGTTCCCGGTGGTAAAAGCAAACATCTTCAAAGCAAAACGTCGGTTGGCGGTCACAAATCTAGTCGGCGACCTACAGCGATGCAAGGTTGGATTGGCGTTCGTGAAGCATGTAACGGCATTTCCTTGCGTGCGTGTATAGTCGCCGTAGCATACGTTTCCAGGGAAAACAGAAAACGTGCGGAACCTCGCACTGCCGTCTATTCGCGCTCGGCTACAAAGCGGAAACGGCATCGCCTGCGGGGGAACTTACTGCTTTGAGGAGAACGGTCATCATGGGTGACGCCACAATCCATGGCGTGACAGGCGCTTTCTCAGTCTCAGGCGAAAGCGAACACACACACCCAACGCCCGCCCAGCGACTTTGGCGACTCTTGGCGCTGGATTCGCGCGATTTGCTGGCGATTCTCGCCTACACGACAGTCGCTGGGCTGTTTTCTCTCGCCGTGCCAATTACGGCTCAAGTGCTCGTCAACAACATCGCCCAAGGGCAATCCCTTCAGCAACTGGTGGTGCTGTCTTCGCTTGTCTTGTTTTTCCTCAGCCTGGCCGGCATCCTACGTCTCTTTCAACTGGTGTTGCTGGAACGGTTGCAGCAGCGGATTTTCGTCCGTGTTTCCATCAACTTGGGCAACCGCCTGCCGCGCGTGCAACTTGGCGCACTCACCGGCGAGTACGCCCCGGAACTGGTCAACCGCTTCTTCGATGTCATCAACATCCAGAAGGCTTTCGCCAAGTTGGCGTTGGACGGACTGGACGCCGTTCTCAAGGTTTTCGTTGGGCTGCTGCTGCTGGCGTTTTACAGCACCACGCTGCTGGGCTTCGACATCGCCGTAGTCGCCGCCGGGTTGTTCATCATTTTTGTGCTTGGCGTCAACGGTCTGCGAACAAGCATTCTGGAGTCCAAGAAAAAATACAAAGTCGCTGCGTGGCTTGAGGAATTGGCGCGCTGCCATGTCAGTTTCAAAATGAGTGGCACGCTTGACTTCCTCGCCGAACGCACGGACGCCCTTTCAGTCGCCTACGTCAAAGCGCGCCGCGCGCACTTCGCCGTGCTGTTCCGCCAAGCGGTGGGGAACTACTTCTTCTACGCGCTGGCCAGCGCCGGGATTCTGGCCATCGGCGGCTGGCTTGTCATCAACCGGCAACTGACTATCGGGCAGTTGGTGGCGGCCGAGATTGTCGTCGTTTCCGTCTTGGCTGGATTGGACAAAGTCATCAGCCAGCTTGAGCACGTCTATGACCTGCTGACGGCGCTCGACAAGGTGGGCCACGTCGAAGACCTGCCCATTGAGCGGACGACCGGCGTCGTCCTTCCGGTGTCGGAGGAAGGCGCGTCGGTGGTGTGTCGCAATGTGCGCTTCAGCTATCGCCCCGGCATAGAGGTGTTATCCGGTGTGGATTTAAGCGTGAAGCCGGGCGAGTGGGTCAGCGTCGTCGGGTTGAGCGGCGCCGGCAAATCCACTCTGATGGCGCTTATTTGCGGCCTGCTGGAGCCGTCTCACGGGACGGTTAAGATCAACGGCATTGACGTACGTGATGTCAATCTGGATGCGCTGCGGTTGGTCGTCGGCATGGTGGGCGACCGCGAAGAAATTTTTGAAGGGACGATCGAGGAGAACATTCGCGTCGGGGCGGACTGGCTGACCCAGGAGGACCTGCGCTGGGCGATTGACATGGTGCGGCTCACCGATGAACTGGCCGACCTGCCGCAGGGATTGCAAACCCCGTTGGTGAGCGGGGGATACAACCTCTCCCGTGGGCAGGTGCAGCGGTTGCTTTTGGCGCGCACTATTGCGCGGCGTCCGAAGCTGCTGATTCTTGATGAAGCTTTTAAGGGCATTGACGAGTGCACCAAGCTGAAAATTCTCGACGCCATTTACGACCGCGCTCACCGCTGGACGATTATTGACATCTCGCACGATTCTGAAGTCGTTATCCGGTCGTCCATCATTCACGTACTAGACAAAGGCGTGATTGTCGAAAGCGGCTCGCCCGAAGAGTTATCTTGGCGGCGCGGCGGCGCGTTTGCGTCGCTTTTCCCAGAGGTCTCACGCCAACTCGTCGGGAAGCGGCTGACGACGGGCAAAGGATAAGCCGCCGAGGCGCTTTCGGCCTCGATTGGAGTAAGGAGAAGTCGTATGGCTCAGACTGCGCGTCAGCTCAAGGCTGTTCCATTGCCGTCCCCTGCAACGACGCCGCAGGCGCTGCGGCTCGTAGAATCGCCGCGGCCGGCGCAACCGTTGGCCTTACTCTTGGTGTTGTTTCTCATCCTGGTCATCTTGGCGCTGATCTACGTGCCGTGGCAGCAGTCCATTACGGGGGTCGGGCAAGTGATCATCTACTCACCCAACGAACGCCCGCAAAACGTCCAAGCCCAGATTCCCGGTCGTCTCAAGGGTTGGAAGGTCAAAGAAGGTGATTTTGTCGAAGCAGGAACAGTCATCGCCGAAATTGCGGAAATTGACGCGAAGTTTCTCGATCCGAACCAGCTTGAGCGTTTAGAGCGGCAGCGTGAATTTCTGACGGCTCAACGTGAGGCGGCGCAAAACCGCGCCGCGGCGCTTCAACAACAGATCGCGGCTCTAGAACAGTCGCGCAACTTAGCCATTCCAGCGGCGAAGGAGCGGGTGCGGCAGGCGGCCGACCGACTGCGTGCCGCTGAACAATCGCTGGAAGCGGCGAAGCAAACCTTGTTGGCGAACGAGTTGAACTTCGAGCGGATTCGTGACCTCAACAAGGGCAAAAAGGACGCCGACGGCAACTGGATCATTCAGCCGGGTCTGCGTTCCGACCGCGATTTTGAGTTGGCACGGCAGGCGGTGGAGACATCGCGGGCAGAGGTGGCGCGACTTGAAGCGTTGCTAAATGTAGCCGTACAAGACCTCAAAGTCGCTGAACTTGATGCAAAGCGCGTCGAAAACGACACCTTGGCGTCGCTCAGCAGCGCCCAGAGCGCGTACGCGGCGGCTCAGGAAACCATCGCCTCGCTCGGCAACAGTCTTCAGAAGCTCGACATTGACATCCAGAACTTTCGGGTGCGCGTCAGTCAACGGCAGGTCGTCGCCCCGCGCGCCGGACAGGTGACACAGTTGCGCGCCGTCGGGGAAACCGAAACGCTCAAGGCGGGCGATGTCTTATGCGTCCTCGTCCCACGGGTGACGGAAGAGGAGCAAGCCGTCGAGTTGCTCATCAGCGACTTTGACGCGCCGCTGGTGCGCATCGGCGATCCAGTCCGACTGCAGTTCGAGGGTTTCCCGGCCGTCCAGTTTGTCGCTTGGCCGTCGGTCGCCATCGGGACGTTCGGTGGTCGGGTTGTCGCTATTGACGCTGTGGACGACGGCATGAACCGCTTTCGCCTGTTAGTCAAACCCGACTACGAAGCCATTGAGAAGGGTAAGGACGACCCGTGGCCGCGCCTTGACATGCTGCGGCCGGGGACGCAGGCGACCGGCTGGGTCATGCTGCGCGTGGTGTCGCTGGGCTTTGAACTCTGGCGGCAGTTCAATGGCTTCCCGCCGATGTTCGACCGCAACCCGATTGAACGCAGGAAAAAGCCCAAGGATGACAAAGCCAAGGTCAAGGAAAAGGGCGACAAGGATGACGACGCGGACAAAGGCGACAAGTAAGCGCGGTTTGGCTGCAGCAGCCTGCGTTGGACTCTGGTTGACCGGTTCAGCGGCGGCGCAATCCGCCCTGCCGGGGATTGTGTACGCCCCAACCACCGATGAACGACGGCTGGCGGCGGCTGTTGCGCATGCGGCGGCTGAGCCGCAATCGGGCCGCCGTCCAAGCGCTCCGGCCTCGTCTCCGGGAAGCTCCAAGCCCCCGCTGCTGCTGGAGCAGGTTTTCCGCCTCATCGAGGATCGCCACCCAAAACTGCGCGGCTCTGTCATTGAGCGGCAGGTCGCCACGGCAAAGCGGATAGAGAAACAAGGCGCTTTCGACCCAATTTTGTCTATTTCGACGGACTATCTGCGCTACAACAGTTCGTCCAAGCGCGGCAAGGTCTCGGAAGCGTTCGGCGTCGGAACGGAAGTCAACTTTCTAACGCGCTCCGGGATTAAGTTTTTCGTCGCGTCGAACCTCAACTTGGGCGCGACGAAATCACCACTGTCCGCCACGGGCGACGCTGGTGAATACCTGTTTGGGCTGAAGGTTCCTCTGTTCCGCGACTTCCGCGTCAACGCCAAATCCATCGGCGAGCGGCAGGCGTTTCTTGGCGAGACCCAAGCCGACATCGCCGTGACGCAGACCCGCTTGGAGCTTTTCCGTAAGGCCGCCGACGACTACTGGGACTGGGTCGCCGCGAAGCGCCGGCTAGATGTAGCGCGCGACCTTCTGAGATTGGCTGAAATCCGCAATGACGCCATTCGGCAACGGACAATTGCAGGCGACCTCCCGCCAATTGACGCCGTTGAAGCCGAACAGGAAGTACAACGCCGACAAGCCGCCCTCGCCAAAGCGGAGCGGGATTTCCAGAAAGCACAGTTCAAGTTGTCACTGTCGCTCTGGCTGGACGACGTAACGGCGCAGCCGCCGCCGGATGAAGGCAGCGTGCTGGATGTCAGCCTGCAACTTGAGCCGACCGAAGTGACGGAGGCCGAAATCCAGGACGCGATCCGGCTGGCGCTGCAACGCCGCCCGGAGTTGCAAGCCATCGCCGTACTCAAGGATATTACGCGGCTTGACTTGGATTTGGCGCGCAACCAGCGGCGTCCGATTCTCGATTTCGCTCTTGCGCCGGGGCGAGATGTTGGCCTCGGCGGTATCGGGACAACGCTCAAGGCCGGCTTCATTTTTGAGTTGCCGCTTCGCCAGCGCACCGCCGACGGACGCATCGCGCAAGCGCAGCTCAAGCTTCAAAAGCTTGAACTTGAAGAGCGGGCGCTGCGGCAGCAAATCATCACGGAAATCAACGATACCGCTTCCGCGATCAACGCCGCCTGGCGGCGGTATCTGGCGACCAAGCGCGAACTGGAGGCGGCTATCGTCCTGGAGCGCGGCGAAAACCAGCGATTCTTGTTAGGGGATAGTTCGCTGTTTCTCGTCAACCAACGCGAACGCGCTACAGCCGAAGCTCGCAACAAGCTCATTGATGTACAGGCTGAGTACGAACAGGCCCGCGCGGCGCTGCGCTTGGCGACCATGCAGTTTTAGAGCCATTTCACATCTGCAGGGCGGCGGTCGGTGCCCTTAGCATTTATGACGGCGGCGACCTGTCGGCGTGGACATGACTCCAGATTACTCCGATGGGTGGCGGCGCGGTCCCACTAGCCTCGCAAACAGCGCTTGGGCCCCGACCGCCTCCCGGCGCCTTCGCATCCACGATTTCCCTCAACACAACCTCGACCATCGGCCGCTGCGACAGCCCTTTCGCCGCCGGCTGGCGCAGATTGACTTGCCCCATTTGTCCGGCGACTGCTCCGGCGCGGGTTCAGTCGCACCAACAAACAACGCCGAGCAGGCCGCATCCTAACTCCGCCACGCCGACGCAGCCTTGCCGAGGACAAAATCCGCAAGTGTTTTTACTCAACCCGAAAACGGACGAAACGCAACTTTTGTCCGCTTCTTACCACTTGGACGCGGTAAAGGCCCGGCAAAAGAGGGTAGCCGCCGACATTCATCGTGTGATTGAACGTTATGCCGCCCCACCGCTGCGCATACCGCACATCGTCTTCGGTAAATGGCTCGCCGTGAATGACGCACATGAGTCTTCCGGTTCGATCGCCGGGGGCGTCGTCCACGTACCAGTAGGTGCTGTAGATGTCGCTGGTTGACACGCTCGGGACGGTAACGCGACAGACAATCTTTCCAATCCCTCTGGGAAAGGACGACTGCGGTATAAAGTCGCCGGACGCTGAAACAACGCCCATCTGTATTTCAAGCGAATTTACGGTGGACGAACTGGCGTCGGTCGTTGCGCCGCCGCTGCGGGTTTGACTGGTAGGTGCGGCGGGACTCGTCGCCCGGCTCGGCGGTTTGGATGAATCCGGTTGCGCCGGTGCCGCCTGCCGGTTGCGGTCCGACCGCACTCCAGCCGACGACGTGCGCTTCAAGCTCACTAGGAAGTAGAGCGTTAGCCCGACCGAGGAAACCAGCAGCGCGCCGATCGCCAACAAAACGACGACGGCGGCAGGCGTTGAAAGCCCTTCTCGCGGCTGGGGGGATACGGGATGGTACATGGCAAACACCTCCTACGCTGTGTCGGGGTGAGCGGAAGAGGGGGTGTCACCAGTCTGCGCAACGGTCTGTTTTTGGGTCAATCTAACGGAGCGTCGCGCCCAAAAACAACGCCCGCCGGCTTGGGCCAAGCGGGCGTCGGATGTATCGGTTGGACAAAAGTTACGTCGTTGGCAGATCGTTCCCCTGTACGATGCCCAGCGGCTGGTATGCGCCAAGGCCGGGAAACACCGTACTGAGTTGTGTGTTCCTCAAGCGCCGTACCAAGATCTCCGCCAAGACCTGCCGATAATCGGTCGTCACCGCCAAGTCGCCGCCGTCCAGCGCGTTGCTGGACAGGCCGGGCCAGCGACCGAACATCCGCCCACCATTCACACTGCCGCCCAACACCAGCATGATGGAAGCGCGTCCGTGGTCAGTACCGCCGCTTTGGTTTTCGCGCAGCGTTCGCCCGAACTCGCTCATAGCGACAAGCGTGACGCGCTGCCGGTAACGAACCATGTCGTTGTAAAACGCCAGTAGGTTGCGCGCGAGCGAATCCACGTTGTTGGCGTAAGTCCCGGTTGTCAACCCCTGATTGTTGTGCGTATCCCAGCCGCCGACATCCAACGTCGCAACGCGCAAACCGACATCGAGCTTGATGAGCCGAGCGATGGTGATAAGCGCTGCGCCCAAGGAGCCGGTCTGCGTTTCCGGCTGGGCGTACGTTGCACCGTTTTCCGGCGTGTAGGCCGGCAGCGTCCCGCCGGTCGGCGGCCGCCCAATCGCGCTGTTGACCGACTGGATGGCGTGAATGGCGTTGAAACCCGCCATGTGGAGCGGTGTTGTGCCGGTGTACATCCGCGTCATCGCCGGGAAAATTGTGGGGTCGCCGGGCAGCGCGAAGTTGGCAAGGTTCGGCATGGCGATGGCGCTGCCGCTGCCAATCAACGCGCCGGGCAAGCTGCTGGAGGCGGCGACGGTAGGTAAAACGCCCCCCTGTCCGCCCGAACTCGTGATGTGCCGGGTCAACCACCCCGTCTGCTGCCGCGCCGTCGGCACGCCGCCTTCCATCAAGCTTTGCGCGTCAAAGTGACTCCGGTTGGCGACGGTCAACCCTACCGCATGCACAATCGCCAGCGCCCCAGCCTGATACAGGTCAAGCAGCGGCCGGGCGCTCGGATGGAGCCGAAAGTCCACGCCGTTGCCGATGGGATTCGCCAGCGGCAGGCCGGCGTCGGTACCGCTCTCCCGCAGGCGTAGTGTTGACCGTGAAGCGACATAGTTTGGCTCGTTGACCGGCGCGGCGAAGTTCAAGCCGTCAATCCCACCCCGCAGGTATAGCACGACTAGAATTTCATTCGTCCCGGCGGTTTGCCCATACACCAACCCACCAATGCGGGCTGTCCCCGTCGCGGCATAGGCGGCCGCCAGACTTGAACCAACAACAAATTGGCGTCTTGTTAGTGGCATAAGCCCATAGCTCCTTTCTCCTATCGCCACCAGAAATCCGGCGACACGCACAGGCGCGCGACCATCAGGTTGATGCGGTTGGTGACTTCGGCGGTCGTCCCCGACGGCGGCGCGTCAGGGGAAGCTGTTCCACGCAAATACTCAATCAACTCGGTATAGACCTCCGGGCGTACTGGACGCCCCATAATGCGCGCGATGAAGTAATCCACAATCTGGCGCGTCGTTGTCACACCCGACGGCAAACTCGCGCGCAGATTGTGCTGGATGCCGCTGTAACCGTTCGTCAACGTCACCGTAATGTTCCGCCAACTGGCACGGAAGGTGTTGGTGTTGAGCCAGTAGCCGCTAACGTCGGGAAAACCGTTTGGCGCGGGCCACGCAAACAGCGCATGGCCAGCTTCGGCGACCAGCGAGTACGGCACATAGCCGCCGCCGTTGTCGGCCAAGTTGGCGTCTATCGCTCGCAGGAACGAAATGGTGTGCTCAAACGGCTGCTTGGTCTTTTGCCCCCAAATCTGCGCAAACTCCGGCGACCGCAGAATGACCCGCACCACGCGCGCAATCTGATCGTTTGCCGTCAGGTTTTCCCGCCACGCGACGACGGCGCGCTTGACAAGTTCCGGCGGCGGATTGTCGGCCACCAGCCGGCGACACAGCTTCGTACAAATAAACCGCGCCGTACTCGGATTCGCCGCCAAAATGTCCAAGATGCGGCGCCCCTGCACCATCGGATCGGCGGAAGTCGCTGCTGGCAACGGGACGTTGAGCACCGTCCGCGCCGCCGGGTCGTTCCACTGCGGCACAAAGACAAACTGCCCGGTGTTGGGTAGGGTCGTGCTACCGACGCGCTGCCCGGCGGCGATCGTCCAACCCGTCAGCGCCGCTGCGACTTGATTGACATCATTTTCCGTGTAGCCGGTTGAAACCTGTCCGCTGGGGAACACCGGTGCATCGGCGGCGTTTGGAAAGTAGTTGTTGGCGCCGAGCGTATGCAATTCGAGCAGTTCACGGGCGAAGTTTTTGTTGGGCGCCGTGTTCCGGCTGCTGACGAGGTTGAGGTAGTACATCATGGCAATGCTCTTGGTGACTTCTTCGAGCATCACACGAAAGTTTCCAAGGGCATGCCGCCGAAACAAGCGGTTGTAGAGCGGCCATGTCGCATAAATACGCGGGTTGGAGCGGGCGTCCACATTGAAGTGGTCATGCCAAAAACCCACAAGAACTTCCCGCAACTGCCACTTGCTGTACATCGCCCGCAGCACGGTTTCGACACGCACCTCTTCCAGCGGACGATTGCGCTCAGCGAACGGTAGTGAAACGCTCGTGTCGCCAAGCGGCCACAATTCACTGAGCGGCTTGTCCAGCGCCGTCAGCGGGCGCATCTCGTCCACCGCCGGGTAGCCGTCGCCGGCCGGATAGCTAATGCGTAACCGTGCGCTCTGGCGCTTAGCCAGAAACAGCGCGTCGTCAGCGTCGTTGGGATGAAGCTGCTCTTCGACATAGGCTTCAAAGCCCATTGCCCGAATGCGCTCTAGGTCGCCGGGGCGCGGACCAAAAGCCATGCGATTAGCAGCGATCACTTCAAGCGGCGGTATGTCGGGAACGCCCGCCGCCTGCGAGGTGTCACTATACAGTACAGATGTGTCTTCAAACCGGTCGCCGCCGGTGAAGAACGCCGTCGCAACACTACGACGCGAAAAAGAAGAAGAAGCGGCCGAAGTCATAGCAATCTTTCTCCATATCGGCAGTCCCACACACAGCCGGCGGCCGCGCGCGAGACAGAGGTCAGGTCAGTCGGTGGCGTGCCGTTTTAGAGCGTCGCCTGCGCCAAAAAGTCTGAATTTTGTCGCCGCCGATGATTGGCACATCGGCGGTGACGCCATCAACCGTACGCCGTCGGCGGGTTGCCCCAGTTTAGGCGAATGGCAAGATGCGCTGTTCGCCCTTCAAAAAGGATTTCCCTACTTTGTCACAGCAATGTAGCGTGGAACCAAGCCCGCTGTCGCCCCCTCTAGCGGGCGTCATTCACGTTCAGGCCAAGATTTCAACGAGAGTCGGTATCCGTTGACCATGCCGTCTGAAGTCCTGTCATCCGAGCCGACATCTGCCCGTTCGCGCCGCAATCTTTTACCCTACCGGCTGGCGACGCAGATGTTGTTTGTGCTGATTCACGTCCTACTGATCCGCGCAGCGATTCCGAATCTGGCCTGGGCGATCTACGGGCTGATCTTTTGGGGCGTTCTAGTCTATCTCACAGCGCGAACAGGGCGCTGGGTGTGCGCTTGGATTTGCTGGCTTGGCGGCGTCCAAGACGTTTTCGCCCGCTTCGCCAAGGCGCGGGTGACCTTCAATCCCCGCATCACACAAATTGGTGTGTTGGTTGTCGCCGTCTTGTGGGTACCGCTGGCGTGGCTGTTTTGGCGCGACGCCATGACGGCGCATACCAGCTCAATGGGCTTTGATGCGGACAACCTCTGGTCGCATGCGCTGCACCTTGGGCTGCTTGCGTTCGTGGCGGGGAGTGTGTTCGTCTTGGGTAAGCGCGGAGCGTGCCGATACTTTTGTCCGTTTGGCATAGTGGTGGACAGCTGTCGTAAGATGCATGCGGCGCGCGCCCGACCGGGACTTGTTCGGTTGGGACGGCGGCGCGCACCGGCCACGTCGGAGCGCGAAGCCCGCGCCGACAACGCCTCATAAGACCGGAGCTGGCGCTATGATCTGCCATGCTTGTGGGCGCGAGGTGCGCCTTTTCGGACGGGTTGGCCGTCTTGACCGCTGCCACGAATGCGGAGCCGACCTCCATTGCTGCCGCAACTGTCGTTTCTTTGACGCCGGTGCGCGGTTCGAGTGCCGCGAGCCAATCGCCGAACCAGTGCGCGACAAGGCGGCGGCCAACCACTGCGAACATTTCGCCCCCAACACCAAGGTGGCGCTGACCAGCGCTTCCAAAGCGCGGACAGCAGCTGACGACGCTCGTAAGGCGTTCGAGCAATTATTCAAAAAGAAGCGTTAGCCCTGCCCTGATCAGCGTGGCGCTCCCAGAAAGGCAAGGATGCGAGCCAAAGACTTAATGACGAACGATTTTGATTTCATCTCCGGCGAAGCGACAGTGCGCGAAGCGCTTGCGCTGATGAACCGAAGGCGCGTCCACTGCCTGATTGTCCTACCGCGCGACGAGTACGATGGGCACGGCATCATCACCGACCGCGACATCGTCTACAAGGTCATCGCTACTGGCGGTAATCTCGACCGGGCGCATGTTCACCAAATCATGACGAAGCCGATGTTTTTCGTTGAACCGCTGCACGACATTCGCGCCGTGGCGCGCCTACTGGCGGCGCATAAGCTGACGCGCGCGCCGGTCGTCGAAGTCGGTAAAATCATCGGCATTGTTTCGATTACTGACATCATCCGGCATTTTGGCTGAGGCGTTGGCAACGCCCCAGCCGTCGCCTGCCGCGGATGACGCAAGCGAAAACGGGGCGACAAGGCGGCGGCTTCCGTGTATAGTTGCACGCTCGCGCCCTAAACTTGCCGCTTGCGCCGCGCCCGTACGCCCTTGAAAGCGTCAAAAGAGCGCAAGCAGGCCGACCTGACCCAGAGGTAGCCCAGTACGATGGCGACGGCTAACATCGGCACGATTGTTTCCCTGTGCAAACGACGCGGTTTCATTTTTCCGGCCAGTGAAATCTACGGCGGTTTAGGCTCAACGTGGGACTACGGCCCGCTCGGCGTCGAACTCAAAAACAATGTCAAGCGTGCCTGGTGGAAAGCTGTCGTCTATGACCGCGACGACATCGAAGGACTGGACGGTGCGATTCTCATGAACCGCCTCGTGTGGAAATACTCCGGCCATGAAGCGACCTTCAGCGATCCGCTTGTGGACTGCCGGGAGTGCAAGGGGCGGTTTCGCGCTGACAAAACCGAAGAACTGGATTGCCCGCGCTACAAACGCAAGGTCGCGGCGTGCAGCGCCAACCTGACCGAACCGCGCGCCTTCAACCTGATGTTCAAAACCTATGTCGGCCCTGTGGAAGAGGATGCCGCGCTCGCCTACCTGCGGCCGGAAACGGCCCAGAGCATTTTTGTCAACTTCAAAAACATCGTGGACTCGCGCTGGCGTAAAGTGCCGTTCGGCATCGCCCAAATTGGCAAGGCGTTCCGCAACGAAATTGTGCCGGGCAACTTCACCTTCCGCACCCGCGAGTTTGAGCAAATGGAGATTGAGTTCTTCTGCAAACCGGGGACGGATGAAGAATGGTACGCGCACTGGATTGAAGAACGCCACAACTGGTACATCCGCTACGGCATTCGGCCGGAAAACCTACGCCGGTATGTCCAAAAGCCGGAGGAACTGGCCCATTACGCGCGCGCCTGCACCGATTTGCAGTACCGCTTCTTCCCTGAACGTGAGGACGAAGAAAAGCAGTGGGATGAACTTGAAGGCATCGCCAACCGCACCGATTACGACCTGAGCGTGCATTCCAAGGGCAAGCAAGACAAGTGGAACCTGCACAATGAACACTCGACGCAAAGCCTGATGTACCGCGACCCGGTCACGAACGAGAAGTTCATCCCCTATGTCATTGAGCCGTCGGCTGGAGCCGACCGGGCGACACTGGCGTTTTTGCTTGACGCCTACAGCGAGAAGCCGGGTGCGGACGGCGAACCGCGCGTCGTGTTGAAACTCCATCCGGCGCTGGCACCGATCAAGGTCGCTGTTCTGCCGCTGGCGCGCAACAAGTCAGAACTCGTGGAAAAAGCCAAGGCCATCAAGGCCGATCTCCAACGGCACGGCATTCGCGCCGTTTACGATGACACAGCGGCGATCGGTAAGCTGTACGCCCGACAGGATGAAATCGGCACACCGTTTTGCGTTACAGTGGATTACGACACCTTGGGCATTGGAAAAGCTAAGGACGGCGAACAGGAAACCTCCTCGACCGCAACGGCGGCCCTTAAGGATACGGTTACGGTACGCGACCGCGACACTTGGGAACAAGTACGGGTTCCAATCGCCGGTCTGTGCGCTTTCTTCGCCGAACGGCTTGGGCCAACCCTGTGAAGCGCCGGCACGTCCCCCAAATCTTGTCCGGCGCTGAAGTCCCGACATTCTGTTTTTTGTCCCTAAGGAGTGTTTGTATGCAGAACCTGAAGCGATCCATTTCCCTCAGCGTTGTTGTGGCGGCTGGCGTCTTCGCCGCCTGCGTTGTGAAAGACAACGTCCCACCACCGCCGCCGATGAAACCTAAGCAGGAACAAGTCAAGACGGTAGAGCCGACCAAGCCTCCGACGGAAACGAGCGCGAAGCCAGCTGAGCCGGCCAAGCCGGCCGAAGGCGCGGAAGACCCGCTTATTGCCAAGGGCCGCGAACTTTATAACAACAATGCCTGCGCTGGCTGCCATGGCGACAAGGGACAGGGCGTGTTGCCGAATGCGCCGAAGTTTACCGACCCCGAATGGCAAAAGAAGGAGAAGGACGAAGAAATCATTGCTTCGCTCAAGGGCGCAAAGGCCGCACAAGGCATGCCAGCGTTCAAGGGCGGCAACGGCACAGACGAAGAGCACAAGGCGCTGATAGCCTACATCCGCTTCCTTGGCAAGCCGGCTGGCAAGTAGTCACGCCCAAAGCGCCGCCTTACCAATCGGGCCGGGCGCGGCAGCGACCGGTCCGGTTGCTGTCCCGTTGGGGCGATCCCGAAGGAGACCTTGTTAATGCTTTCCATTCGTCTGACAAGCAAGTTGGCATTCGCTGTCCTGACGGCGCTGATCATAGGCGGCTGGGCCGCCGAATCCCGGCCTGCCGCCTCTGATGACGCCGCCGCCAAGCGTCTGGCGCGCGGCAAGCGGCTCTATAACGGCGCTGGCGCATGCGTCGCCTGTCACGGAGTGGACGGAAAGCCAAGTGTTCCTGACGCGCCCGACCTAACCGACGCCGCTTGGCAGCGCAAGCGCACCGACAATGACTTCGCCAAAGCCATCGCTGAAGGCAAGGGGACGATGCCCCCCTTCAAAGGCTCGGCGGCGGACATTGAGGCGCTGGTGGCGTACGTTCGCTCCCTCGCCAAGTGAGCGCCGTCAACCGACCCGGCTCTCAAAACTGTCTTAACCCAATGACCACCCTGTGGAATGACGCTTTATGAAAGTGGGCATCGTCGGCTTTGCCGGTGCCGGTAAAACCACCGTGTTCAACGCCCTGACGGGCCTGGCCGCCGAAGTCGGGAGCTACGGCGGAAAAGACCGCCCGAACCTAGGCAACATCAAAGTGCCTGACGCCCGTGTGGACACCCTCGGCGACATTTACCGCACGAAGAAGCGCACCTACGCGGAAGTGGCGTTTGTGGACGTTGCTGGGCCAACGGACAGCGCACGCGCCGGCGGGTTAGACGCCAAGCTCGTCGCCGCCATGCGCGACGTGGACGCGCTGGCGCATGTCGTCCGAGCTTTCCTTGACCCAGTTGGCGCGCGTCCGACCGACCCAGCCGCTGACATCGCCGCCTTCGACGCCGAACTCATCCTGTCGGATCTGATCCAAGTCGAAAACCGTCTGGAACGCCTCAAAAAGGATCAGAGGGCGACGGCGCGCGAACGCGAGCTGTTCGCACGGTGCAAGGCGGCGCTCGACGCCGAACAGCCGCTGCGGGCGCTAGATTTCGACGACGAAGAACAGCGCTTGATGGCCGGCTTCCGTTTTCTGTCGCTCAAGCCGCAGATGGTTCTGCTCAATGTCGCCGAAGCCGACATCGCCGCCGGGATTCCGGCTGCCGTTCTTGACGCTGCTCACACGCGCGCCATACCGACAGTGACAACCATGTGCGGGCCAGTCGAAATGGATATCGCGCAAATGGCACCGGAAGAACAGGGGGATTTCCTGCGCGATCTAGGTTTGACGGCCCCGGCGCGCGACCGTTTTATTGTGGCCGCGTACGGTTTGCTCAACCTCATCAGCTTTCTGACCGCCGGTGAAGACGAATGTCGCGCTTGGCCGATCCAACGGGGGACAAAGGCCCAACGCGCAGCTGGCAAGATTCACTCCGACATTGAACGCGGCTTCATTCGCGCCGAAGTCATCGCCTACGCCGACTTCATCACCTTCGGTTCCGAAGCCAAGTGCAAGGAGGCCGGCAAGCTGCGGCTGGAAGGCAAGGACTATGTCGTCCAAGACGGCGACATTATTCACTTCCGCTTCCATGTGTGAGGTTTGACGTTTCTACGATGGCCGACGACGCAATCCATCCTAAGCAGGATGACACGGCTGAAACTACGAAGCCCAAACGCTCCGAGCTGCGTGAGTTCATTGAGATGATCATCACGACGCTCATTATGGCCCTGTTTGGAATTACCTTTGTTGTTCGGTCGGTGAACGTTCCGACCGGCTCGATGAACAACGCGATTTACTCTGGCGACTTTTTGCTCGTTAACAAATTCATCTTCGGCTATGAGGGCGGCGTCCCGCTGGACGGCTGGACGCCCCACCGACCGATTCGGCGCGGCGACATCATTGTGTTCAAGTTCCCGCAAAGCGAAGACCAGAACTACGTCAAGCGCGTCATCGGCCTGCCCGGCGAAACCATCGAGATTCGCGGGCAGCGGGTTTACATCAACGGCAAGGAACTGCCCGAAACACGCATCATCGCCGAAAACGACCTCGAAGACGGCGGGCGGCTCAATGTTTTAGAGGAGTATCCGGTGGAAGGCGCGCAGTGGAAAGTCTATTACCGTCCCGGCTCGGATTTTGAGTATGAAGGTCGTGAGGACGAACCGTTGGCGGAGACACCGTTGCCGAGCGGACGTTACCGCGACTACAAAAATGAGCCGCACTACGGCATTGGGCGGCCGTTCAAGATTCCCGAAGGCTGTTACTTCACCATGGGTGACAACCGCGACAACAGTCTGGACAGCCGGTACTGGGGGCCGGTACCACGCGATTATGTCATCGGACGGCCGCTGTTCGTCTATGCCTCGTTTGACCCCAATCCGCAGGCGTCGCTGGGCGAACGGCTTGGCTCGTTTTTCTCCAAGGGTCGCTGGAAGCGGCTCGGCGCGCTGGTGAAATAGCCGCCTGCGACGCTAGCTTGGCCGTGCCTTCTTCAAAAATTCCGTTTCACATCCGGGCCGCCGCAAAGTAGGTTGGAAACGAAGTTTCGGCTTCGACTTTAGGTTTCCTCTGCGAGGTCGCGCCCTATGATTGCTACAGCATCCGTCATTCAGGATACGAAGGCGGCGGCGGCGGACAAGAGCTTGATTAGCCCGCGTTTCTACGTCACCGACTACAAAAAGATGAACGCTCTGCGCTTTGATCACATGGCTGACGCCTTTAAAGCCATGCACAAGCGCTTCGCCGACGACCCCAACAAGCACTTTTTCAAACGGGACGACGACCCGGACTTTGATCAGGACTTCTCACATCTACCGAAGTCGTTCAAGGACTTTCTCATCCGTGGGTGCATCGGCGAATTTTCCGGCGCGTTGCTCTACAAGGAAATCGCTGACCGGATTGAGGACCCGATTCTGAGCGACACCTACCGGCTAATGGCGCGCGACGAGGGCCGGCATAGTGGTTTTATCCGGCTTGCTTTGCGCGACATTGGCGCTGATCTGGATCTTCAGTTGCTTCAGAACGAAAAGGAATTCGTCAGCATGCACCCGAAGATCATCCTCTACACCACCTATCTCTCGGAGGTCATCGGGTACTTCCGCTACATCAACATTTATTCGCACCTCGAAGCACACCCCGAATATCGCTACCACCCGGTTTTCAAGTACTTCGGCGGCTGGTGTCAGGATGAACTCAAGCATGGTGACTTCATCGGCCTCCAGCTTGAGGCCCAGAAGCACCTGTATCTAAACGGCGGCTTCAATCGCCTGCTGATTCGTTTCTTCTCGCTGGCGGTTTACGTCACGATGTGGCTGCGCGACCTCAAGGCGCAGGATTTCTACGCCTCCATTGGTTTGGACTGGCGGGCGTACGACCTGAAAGTGATTCGGGAAACGAACGCCTATGCGCAGCGCGTGTTCGGTCTCCGGCTTGATGTGGACAACCCCAAGTTCATCCGCATTCTGGATCGAATGGCCGAACGCTACACGCGGATGATGGAGCGCGAAGCCGCCGGAGCCGGCAAGTTGGCGCTGGCGCCGATGCAAGCCGCGATGGCCGCCGACTACCTGCGGTTGCTGGCCATGAAGGTACGGACGGATGCGCCGCCACCCATCCCGGACTATCCGGTTGCGCCTGTCGTTAAGGGCTTCGCAGTCAAACAGAAGAGTGGGCTAGTCACGGCCTAGCGCAGGTGGATGCCGACTGTTCTCGGGATCGCCATTTTGGGCAGCGGGCGCGTTGCGCGCGCCCGCTTGCGCGAGCTAGATGAACGCTATGATACGCGCGTAGCGGTCGTGGCTTCCCACAACTTTGACCGCGCCTACGAACTGGCATTTCCCATCGCCGCCGCCGCCACTGACGATTGGGCAAAGGCGATTACCCGTCCGGACGTAGACGCCGTCATGGTGTGCTCGACGAACCCACGCCATGCGTCAATGGCGCGGGCGGCAATCGAAGCGGGCAAGCCAGTCAGTGTGGACTATCCGCTGGCGCTGTCTCTGAAGGATGCCGAGCAACTGGTAGAACTGGCCTATGCACGCGGCGTCGTGCTCCACGTCGAGCATATTGAGTTGCTGTCGGCTTGGTTTGAGGCCTTCTGCAAGGCGCTCCCGCGTCTGGGACGCCTGCACCGTCTCAGTTGGCGCAACGTCAGCCACCGCCCGGCCGCGCCGGAAGATTGGACGTTCGACCGCGCTCACGGCTTCTCTCTTTTTCAGCAGGCCGCCATCCCCAGCCGCATCATAACTTGCGTCGGACAGGCGACTTGGGTTGAAGGTGAAGAAACTTTTTCAGGCGAAGACGGTACGCGCTTCACCCGTCGCGCCACCCGCGTGCGCTTCGGCTTCGGCGACAACGGCGTTGGTGAAATTCACGACATCCTCACCCAGTCGGAAGAAACTGGGCCGGCAGCTGAACTCGAAGCCGTCGGCGAACACGGCGCACTGGTGGGACGACAGCACCGGGAAGTTTGGTACACCGACCCAAACGGCACGACAACCTCCCTTCCGGTCCTACCGCGCACGGGGCTGTTTGCACAAGACATTGCTGCGTTTCTAGACGCTGTCGCCGGGCGCGGACGCCCCTATGTTTCGCTTGAGCATGTCCTCGAAACCCTACGCTTCGCCGACGCCGCCGAACGCGCCGTCCAGAGCGGTCGGCGCGTCACCTTGGCTACGACGGTTGCGCCCTAAACCGACTGCACGTAGGGCAATAATGCAAGGTGTTTCGCGCGCTTGATGGCGCGGGCCAGCCGCCGCTGCATTGTCGGGCTCACGCCCGTCAAACGACGCGGCAGGATGCGTTTGTTCTCACCGATGAAGCGTTCCAGCAGCTTTACGTCCTTGTAGTCAATATAGTCAATCTTGGCCTCCAGCAGCGGGCACCGCTTCTTTCGCCGCCCCACTCGCCGATTGCTAGCGGAGCGTCCGGTGGTTCCGCCAGCGCTGCGCCGCGCCGCGCCAGCGACCGCCGGCGCTGGTGAAGGGTGCTCTTGTGCTTGTGCGGCCTCTGTTGAGGTTTCCACACTTTCTATTGTCTCCGAGACTTCAGCCATATTTTTCTCCTTTAGGAAGCTTTCAGGGTGAGCCGGTGCTAGCTGTATGACCGTGCTCGCACGGCGAGCGACCGGCTTAGTGAATCAACTCTCCGGGCGGCAAAGCAAGTCTGTCAAGCACCTCGGCAGCGCCTTCTACGCCAAGGGCTGCCATAGCCTTCAGGTCCATCCGCAATTCGGCAATGGCGCGCGGGTCAAGTTCCTCACCCTGCAAGCCGTCAGCTACTTCGTACGCTACCTGTACTCGTCCAAGCCCCAGCAAGGTAATAATTTCCTCACAGCACATATCACTTGGATCACCGCCCTGCGACCGCTCCTCCTCCAGCAACTCATACGCCTGCTGAAACGCCTCGCGGGACTCGTCAAGTTGGTCGGCCATACGGAGCGCAATGCCTAGCTTGACAAAGGTCAACGGCACTTCAAGTCCGCCCGCAATCGCCTCCTTCAGTTCACAGGCAGCAGCGCGCGCTTCGCCCCTAGCAAGCAAGGCGGCGCCCAAACCATAGCGTGCGAGTGGATTATGCGGATCTAACGCGACGGACTCGCGGTAGGCGGCGATGGCCTCCTCAACGCGCTCCATCGCCATTAGCAAGTCGCCCAAGTCGAGGTGCACACGCGGGTCGTCCGGGGACAGCTCAAGTGCAATCTGAAACTGCTGGAGCGCTTCGTCGTACCTTTCCATGTCGGCCAGCAGGCCGCCCAACCCAAGGTAGTGCAACGGCTCATCCGGACCAAGCTCAACGGCGCGTCGGTAAGCGGCTTCAGCCTCAGACAACCGACCGGCTTCCGAGAGAAAATTGCCGTAGTTGTAGTGGCTTAACGCTTCATTCGGCTCTAGTTTGAGCGCGCGTTTAAAATACTCCTCAGCCAGTGCGAATTCGCCTTCTTCGATGTAGAAAGCACCCAACAGATGCAGGGGGCGGACATCGTTTGGCGACAAACGCTCAACCTCGCGCAGATAACCCACGCCTTCGTTGTACCGCTCGGTATCGAGTAGCAACGCCCCAAGCCGAACCAGCACTTCGGGCGACTGCGGTGCCAGCGCTAGAGCTTTGGCGTATGCTGCTTCCGCCTCATCCAACTCCCCTTCCTCAAAGTAGGCGTCGCCTTTCTCCAAAAGCTTTTCCAGCGACGGCGTCGCCAACTTGGGCGATGTTTTTGATTTGCGTGATTTACTGGGCATAAGCGTGGGACGGATGCGCCGAGACAAGGCATCCAAGTCGGAATGGTTGGGCTACAGGACGGCCAGCGCACGTCGCCGCGCTTCGCAGGCGGTTAGGTCCTGCGCCAACCGGGCGTGATCTAGTTGAGCGCCGATGAAAACAAGGTGTTCTTCAGGCGAGGGCGACAGCGTGACAGGGCGAAGGTAGAGGTCGCCGTTGACATACATCATCACCCACAAACCTTCCTCACCGTCAAAGCGGAGGAAACCTTTGGCGCGTACGATTTCGGGCGGCAAGTTACGCATAAAGCTCTCAAAGCGCTCGCGGACGAGTGGGTGCAGCAATCGGCACGACATGGAGTGAAAATCTGTGTGCGCTTTGTACTCGTCCCCGCCAAAGGCTTCGAGGTTGGCCCGCATAGCGGCGCGGCGACGCTCGCGTTCCGCTGGCTCGACATCCGCCAGCAGCCAGTGAAAGTCCTCATCGCCGGCAACGCGGCCGTGCGTCGCCAGATACACTGGCGCATATGGGTTGTTCTCCGCAACGTAGCGCCGAATGTCGGCGATTTGCTCCGGCGTGGCTTCATCCGCCTTCCCAATAACAACTACATCGGCAAACTGCGTTTGGCGTTTAACAATGGCTTTCAAGACTTTAGACAGGCGCGTGAAGTTCTTCGGGTCGGTGACCGTAACCATTTTGGCGATGGTCACGCGGTCGAGCAAATGTGGCGCGGTGGCTTGATCGAGCAAATCCACCGGATCGGCCAACCCGGTTGCTTCGACAAAGATCATTTCCGGGCCGCGGGCGGCGACTTCGGTAAACGCCTGAACGAAGTCTTCTCCCATCTGGCAGCAAATGCAGCCGTCGCTCAGTTCTAGAACGCTAAAGCCTTCACCCCGGAGCAGTTCCCCGTCAATACTGATGTCGCCGAACTCATTCATCAACACAGCCACTTTTCGGCCCAAACGGCGCAAGTGGTGTAGGACGGCGAGCAGCAAGGTGGTTTTGCCACTACCTAGAAAACCCGACAGGACAACCGCCGGAATCGGCGATGCAGCGGCCGTTGCGGCTTCCATAACCATTTCCTTTCCAGCGCGTAAAAAGGTCTAGTTACAAAGCCCTTAAGTATCACTTCAGCGCGGCGTCACCAAGCCGGCGTTGAAACCGCGCCGTCATTCCCCAACTCGTTGCAGGTGTACCAGATTGTTCACAGGCAGGCCCTTGATCTTACCGGCTAGGACGACCAGCCGTTCGCCTTGTTCAATCCATCCAAGGCGCAAAAGCATCTCGATTCCTTCGGCGAACAATTGACTCATCTCCTTGGGATTCGGCATCAGCAGCGGCTCAACGCCCCACACGGCGGACAGTTGCTGATAAACACTGACGTTGGCTGTAATCGCCGCAATTCGCTGTTTTGGGCGCAGCAGCGCCAGCGCTCGCGCCATTTTGCCGCCTTCGGTAAACACCGCAATGACGCGCGCGCCGACGTTTTCCGCCGCAAAGACGGCGGCTTCGGACAGCGCCCGCAACGAAGAAGCGCCCTGCAAGCTCATAAACTTGCCCACCCCAGCACGCCACGACTGCTGACCGGCGAAGGCTTCCTCGGTGTAGTCTATAATCCGGCGCATCGTCCTGACGGCTTCGATCGGGTATTTCCCGGCGGCCGATTCGGCCGACAGCATCACGGCGTCCGTACCGTCCAGGATGGCGTTGGCCACGTCAGAAGCTTCGGCGCGCGTCGGACGCGGATTCTCTACCATAGACTGCAGCATCTGCGTCGCCGTGATGACAATCCGCCCCTTGCGGTTTGCATGGCGGATGATTTCTTTCTGAAAAATCGGGACGCGCTCGGTTTCGGCTTCCACGCCCAAGTCGCCGCGCGCCACCATGACGCCGTCCACGATGTCAAGAATTTCATCCAAGTGGTTGAGCGCCTCCGGCTTCTCAATCTTGGCAATGAGCGGCGTCTGCGCGCCCAACTCGGCGATGTAGTTTTTACACTGTCGGCAATCCTCCGCCGAACGTACAAACGACAGCGCCACATAGTCCACTCCCTGCGCAAGACCAAACCGCAGGTCGTCGCGGTCTTTGTCGGTCATTGAGGGCAGCGAGGTCGGAATGCTGGGCAGGTTGACGCCTTTGCGCTCGCCGAGAACGCCGCCGTTGAGGATCAGGCACTCCACATCGCTGCCGTGAACGGCTGTGACGCTCAGTTCGATCAAGCCGTCGTCAAGCAAAATGCGGTCGCCTGGCTTAGCATCGTACGCCAGGCCGTCATAGCTGCAACTGATGCGCTCGGCGTTGCCGGGAATATCCTCCGGCGTAATGACAATCCGGCGCCCGGCAACCAGCGTGACCGGCTCGCCCCCGATGAGCCGTCCAGTACGGATTTTCGGGCCGCACAGGTCAAGCAAAATCGCCAGCGGCTGGTGGAGTTCCCCGGCCAAATGACGCAGCAATTGGATGACCTCGGCGTGACCTTCGTGCGTACCGTGCGACATGTTGATCCGAGCGACATTGACGCCGGAGGTCAGCAGCGTACGGAGGACTTCCGGGGAGCGTGAGGCCGGCCCGATGGTGGCCACGATTTTGGCGCGCGCCATAGCGGTGGGTTCCTCGCGGGATGAATCAACCAGCGGCCGGAGCATAGCGCAGGGCGCTGCATCCGGTCACTGCCGGCCGGCACCGGGATCGCTCCATATCACCGGCGTCCGACCATTGAAAACCGGTTCTACTTGGCGTAGTACCCCTTGCGTGCAAACACACGCCATTCCTTTGCCTCACCGGGGCGCGTAATCTTCACGGCAATCGTCCGAAAGCTTCCATCACGGGACGGATTGGAAGGGCTGTAGGTCACGATGTACTGGTAGCGCAAATCCGTCTCAATCTGCTGAAACGCGGCGGCGTACTCGGCCGGACTGCGTGGGAAGAAGGCCCGCCCGCCGGTGGACTCACACAGTCGCTCCAGCGTCCGGCGGTCCAGTCCGGTGACGGTGACGCCGCCGAAGCCGTTCGGAACACCGCCGGGAATCCCGACGGCGTACACCTGCACATCGGAGCGCAGCGCCATATCAATTGCTTCACTGAGTTTGTACCGACTGGTCGTATCTTCGCCGTCCGTGAGCAAGATGATCACACGCCGTCCGGCTTCGCGCGGCAGCATTTCACTGGAGACGACGTACACCGTATCAAACAGGCTTGTTCCAGTGATGGACGGATCAAGCGGCGGCGTCCCCCCATACACGTAGCCGCCGGACTCAAACCGCACATCGTCAATGGCGCGTTCCAGCGCCGCCAAGTTGTTGGTGAGTTTTTGGCGCATCTCGATGTCGCGGCGAAACGTCACAACGCCGGCTAGGTCTTTTTCCGGTCGCAGCACCTGACGGAGAAACGCTTTGGCGGCCGCCCGTTGCTCGGCGATGCTGTACTGCTGACTACCGCTGATGTCGAACACCAAGGCGAAGGTCAGCGGCAGGTCGCTTTCGCGGGTAAATGAAAAGATTTCCTGCGGCTTGCCGTTTTCCAGCACTTGAATGTCCTGCGCCGTCAGGTTGTTGATGTAGCGGTTGCGCTTGTCCACAACGGCGAAAGGCACTGAAACAAGCTGGGTTTGAATGTTGAGCGTGTCTTCCGCCTGGGAAGCGGGGACGCCGGTTTCCTCCGGCGGTGTAACGACGCGCGGCCGCGCCGGTTCGGCGGGCGGCGTCGTGGACGGCTCGGCTGGCGGCTCGGACTTCGGCTTGGGCGGTTCATACCGACGGGGCGGCGTCTCACGCTTCCGACCGCTCTGCGCCGAAGACGACGCCCATCCTGCTCCCAATGCGGCGACAACCACCAGCACCCCGACCAACCAGCGCAGCCCTTGCGCACAAACCATGCCCGGCTTCCTCACATAAATCCGCCGCCTGCTTGGAACACGGTTTTTTCCGCCCGCCAACATACGGCGTGATGCGGGCGTGGACGCCTGCGCGCCCAAAGGACGACGCCCGCCGGATGGTTATTCTACGATGAAACGTTCGTCAGGGAAGGGATGCAGGTTGTATTCGCTCGCCATACTCCGCGCGTAAGCGCCGGCGTCGGCGATCGCCAGCCAGTCGCCTTCCCACACTTCCGGCAGTTCGATGCCCTGCGCCAAAAAATCGGACGACTCGCACAGCGGCCCGACCACATCCACCGTGCGCACGGGCGTCGGACGACGCACCACCGGCAAAATCCGATGGCGCGCTTGGTAGAGCGCCGGCCGAATCAAATGGTGCATGCCGGTGTTGACAATGACAAAGGTTTTGTAGGGCGTCATCTTGACATACTCCACGCGGGCCAGCAGGATGCCGCACCGCGCCACCAGAAAGCGGCCCGGCTCAAAGAGAATTTCGTCCGCTAAGTCCTGCACGTTGCGCCGCACTACCTCAGCATAGCGCGCAAAGTTCGACAGCTCGCGGGTTTCATCCCCGGTGTCGTAGTGAATGCCGAAGCCTCCGCCGACGTCGAACGTGGCGAGCGGAAAGCCGCGCTCACGCAGCGCGGTCACCAACGGGCGCGTGTTTCGCAAGGCTTCGGCGAAGTTCTCGACGTCAACGATCTGGGAGCCGATGTGCAAAGACACGCCGACGACTTGCACTCGGCCGGCGGCCTGCTCGGCCAGCGCCAAGCACGCCATCACAGCTTCGGCGTCAATGCCGAATTTGTGATTCCGAAAGCCGGTTGCAATGTAGGGATGGGTTTCGGCGTTCACGGATGGATTAAACCGGAACGCCACCCGGGCCGGTCGGTCAAGCGCCTCCGCTAAGGCGATGATGCGGCGCATCTCGCCGACGGACTCCACATTGATTTGTTTGATGCCGGACGCCAGCGCCAGCCGCAGTTCCGCCTGCGACTTGCCGACGCCCGAAAAGATGATGCGCTCCGGCGGGACGCCGCAATCGAGCGCCCGCCGCAACTCGCCGCCCGACACGACATCCGCGCCGCCGCCCAGTTCGACGACCCGCCGTAGGAAAACCGGATGGGCGTTCGCCTTTACTGCATAGTGAATTGTATGTCGCAGGTCGGCAAACGCCGCCCTAAACTCGTGGTAACGCTGCGTAAAGTGGCGCAGGTCGTAGAGGTAGCACGGCTCTTCCAGCGATTCGACGACTTCCGCCAGACAAACGCGCCGGTTGAGACCAAAAAAAAGCCGGTCGTTAACATAGTCAAACAGCATACGGCGGTGACGCTCACTCAGTACCGCCCCGTCGCGTCCGACGCCTCGGCGTTGACTTCCCAATTGTAGGTGTACACCAGAAAGTTAATCGGCTCCGTATATTGAACGTTGAGAATCACCTTGCCGCCCTGTCGCTTCGATGTAAATTTCGCGTCTTCAGGAACTTGAAACTCATCACTGATTTTCTTCCACTGGGTTTCAAGTTCTTTTTCGTTCGTATAACCTCTGGCCCCGATGGCATACTTGCGCGCCATTTCGGCAAGTTCATTTTTGACGTTTTGTTCGCGCCAGTAAACGGGCAAGGTCTTGAACAGGATGAAGCCGATGATGGCGACGACCGCTAGAACGCCAATCAGTTGGGCCTGTCCCTCGCCGCGTTCGGTCGTGGAGGACCTGCGCCGTCTGCTCACACGGAATGCTTTTTTCATGGCCGTCAACAAAGTCGCCGCCCCGATCTTGGGGACGGGCCGGCGCGCAAAACAGTGATTTTTGGGATTCGCTGCTGATTGGTCGGCATCATACCAAGCCGACCAACGCCTGCCTAGCCTGACTTAGGCCTGCCGCAGCGTCTTCCAAAGCGGTAGACAAGGCGGTCTGTTTATGAGCGTAGCCTTGCCTTGACCTCGCTTAGGCGCAACGCCAATAATTCGCCTACTGCGCCGTATATCGCCGCCTGACCCCACCGGCGACGACACTTTTCTATCTCGTAAGCCTTATGGCCGTTTCCCTTGAAACACCCAACGCCACTACTGAAGCGGCACCTGCCGCGGTGCCGTCGCCATCACAGCCGCCACCGCGGCCGTTCCCGTCTGGCTCACGTCGGTCGCCAGCGGAACGGGCGTTGAATGCTGTGCTGCGCTTTCTCAGCTCCGTCAAGGTTGGGGTTTTTCTTCTCGCCGTCCTGATTGTCGCTTCAGCGCTGGGGACGGTCATTATTCAAAAGGGGACGAGCGGCTTTACGGAGTACTACGCCAGTCTGCTGCCGGCGGAGCGCGAGTTGTACGAGTTTTTGGGGCTGTTTGACATCTACCACACGCGCTGGTTCAACCTGTTGCTACTCACCGTCAGTCTCAACATCATTTTGGCCTCGCTTGACTACTTCCCGGCGGCGTGGCGTTATGTCCGCAAGCCGGTCGTCAAAATCAATCAGGCGTTTGTCGGCCGCCAGCCGTTTCAACAGGTCGTCGTCGCTAAGGCGGAGACGGCGGCGGCGCTCAAGGCGACGGCGGCGGCGCAGCTTCGGCCGTGGCTTTACCGCTTGCTTCCGATTGGCGCGGTGTACCGCGTCATCGAAACCGTCAATCCACGCGACGGCAGCTTGACGGTCCTGACGGAGTGCCATGCGTGGAACCGGCTGACGGCTTATGGCGTTCATCTTGCGCTGCTGACGATCTTCGCTGGCGCACTAGTTGGCGGTCTGTTCGGTCACAAAGGGACGACGCGGATGGTTCCGGGGCAGGCGGTGAATACGTTTGTGACCTTTGGTGCGCCGAACGAACCGGTTCAGGAATTTGCGATGCCGTTTACACTGGTGTGTACGGACATCGAACAAAACCTGCTTGACCCGCGCAAGCCAGACCTCAGTGCGTCTAACACCCTTGATTGGCATACGCGGGTTCTCATCAAGGACACGGAGCGGCAAGTTGAAATTCCCGCGCACATTCACCTCAACCATCCATTTGACTACCGGGGTTATCGTTTCTTTCAAGCCAGCTTTGATAACTTTGGCAGTGCGCGGACAGTCACGATTGCGCTGCGTCCTGCCGGAAGCGACACCGGTGCGACATACGTCGTGCGCCGGGAGCCGACCGACATTCCTGGTCTTGGCCGCGTTCGGTTGGCGGATTTCATCCCGGACGTGACCTTTCAGGGCGGACGCATTGGGAGCGCGAGCGGTGAGTACCGGCGGCCGATGGCCGTGCTGGATGTTTTGGGTGACAACCCGCGTCAGCTCTACGCTTTTTCCCCTGAAGTTTTGGAGACGCTTGGCGACGCGCCGTTTCTTAGGGCCAAAACCGAAGTCGGAGACCTGCGCGTGGTTATGACCGACTTTGAGAAGGTGTCGAGCGGGCATGTTTTGCAGGTTCAGTACGACCCCGGCGTAACGACCGTTTACGTTGGTTCGGCGCTGTTGATCGTAGCGCTGTGGCTGGTTTTTTTCTTTGCGCACCAACGGCTGTGGATTCTCATTGAGCCGCTGCCTGATGGAACGACGCGCATCAGTTTGGCCGGCAACACCAACCGCAACCGGCTTGCCTTTGAGAAGCGGTTTCAAGCAGTCGCGGCGGTCTTGGCGGCGGCGCACCCAGACGAGACGCCGCCTGCGCCTTCATCTCCGGCGACGAACGCCCTGTGAGGGCGAGGTGGGTTATGGCCGAGTCTCAGCTCAGAGCCAAGCTCCGACAGTTGTTCAAGGGCCATGACGCCGCTGAAGCGGAACAAATCGCACCGCGATTGGCCGGCATTCCTACGGAACGCCTCCTGTTTCTCACCGGCATCGGCGCCGGCTTGGCCGGGCTATCGCCCCGTACGGCGCTAGAGTTTTTTCGGGTGACGCCGGAGGTGGCGGCGCAACTGACCTCGCGGGAACTTCAGGCATGGGGTGAGTGCGGCAAGCGTTTGGCGGCGACCAACGTCGAAGCGGCGTACAACTTTTTCCAGGCTAGTCCACAAGTGCTGGAGGCTCTGCCGGCGGCGTACCGATTGAGCGCGATTTTGCTGACGACGCGGCAAGGAACGCTCTCCACCCGCGCAGCGGTTGAGACCTTCAAGTTGTTCCCATCGGTCGTGGCGCAAATGGAAGGGACGCCGGCGCTCCACCGACTACTGGTGATTGTGAGCGAAGTCGCCCGCCACTCGGTACGGCACAGTCAGGACATGCTACGCCGGTCGCCCGCTGTCGTTGCTCACATTCGAGCGTTTGACACCCCTGACCACGCCCTGCTCAATCGCTTGATTGAACTGGCCGCCGCCTTTACCTACCGGGCTGGTGGAACGGCCGCCGAGTTTTTCCTTGCCATCCCAGACTTCCTCACTGACCGCACGCATGCGCATCTCGGGATACTGCTTGAACACACGCAGGCGTTTTTGGAGCGCGGCGGAAGCTTAGCGCTGCACTATCTGCGTGCGGCGACGGCGGTCGTCCAGCAAACCGACCGCCATGGCTATGACGCCTGGCGACCGCTGGCGCTTACGATGTGCGCGCAGGGCAACACCAACAGTTATCAGTTCTTGAAACTGACGCCGGAAGTCGTCGGTGCGCTGGCGGAAACGACTTCCGGGCAAAGTCTCCCAGCGGCGTTTACGCTGCTGTGTGAAACCGTGCGAGAGCTTGACCGACTTGACCGGCTCGCAGCGCTGGAATGTTTCAAGTCCGCCCCACTGGCGCTTCGCCAAACCAGCATTGAGCGCTTTCGTAGCTGGGCGCTGGCCGGTCTTACCCACTGCCGCCGGGATAGTCGCGCCATACAGGCATACTACGGTTTGCAGTCACGCACGAGCCGCGAGACGCTAGACGGCGGGCCACAGCCAGGCGGCGTCGCACTGGAAACCGTTGCCGCCGTCCTGCGCCTGTATGTTGAGGGCTTGACCGGCCATTCCGTCACCATTGCCCCGCTTTCCGGTACGCCGGAACAGATGCCGATTGGCGACGGTCGAGTGATTCATCTGCCGAGCCGCGTAAATGATTTTGAGGACGAGGAATCCAACTTCCGGCTTTATAAAGTGCTTGCTGCTCATGGCGCGGGACAGATTGAGTACGGCACACATCACGCCGACACCCCGGCGCTCTTAGCGCTCCACCGCGATTTCCAGCGAGCCTTCGACGCTGTTGGCGCGCGCCCGGCGCTGGCCGGACCGGTCACCTACCGCACGGTGCTCCGGCAGTTCCCCGACCCGGAAACGGCGATGCGGTTGTTTACCATTCTTGAAAACGCGCGGATCGACCGCCGCTTACGCCGCGCTTACCGTGGCATCCGCCGTGATTTGGATTTCATCGCCGCACGCTTGCGCGCCACACGCCCGGACATTCTGCAACTGCCGCCGGCGCAGCAGTGGACGGAGATTCTGTTTCGGATTGCGCTCTGCGGCGGTGTAGACGATGAAACGCGCCGGCGGCTGTCGGAGGTGGTGACGCCTCTGGAGTACATTACCACAACCTACCTTGACACGCCGACTGCCGAGATAACCGATACGCTGTTGGCGACCCGGCGCGTTTACGAACTTATCGAGCAGTTTCAGCGCGCGGATACGGCGGAAGCGATGCTGACCCAAGTCGGCCGCCAACCGGACGACGCGCCCGCCGAAGCTGACGCCTCTGAAGCCGCTGAAGCTGAACCGCGCTCGGCGACGACTTCGGCGGCGCCGCCGCAGCCGGGACACAGCTTTGAAAGTTGGGCACAGGAACACGCCACTCTCTCTTTAGAGAACGCGGCGGCGCAATGGCTGCGCGAAGGCGCGGCGGCCCATGAACAACAGCTCGAAGCGACCGACCGCGCGTTTTATTACGACGAGTGGGACCGTGAACTAGGCGACTATCGCGTTGCTTGGTGTCGCGTCGTCGAACGGCGGCCGACAGCCGGCACTCGTACGTTTGTGGAGATGACGCGCGCTCGTCACCAAGGGCTTATCGCTTCCATCCGCCATCAGTTCCAACTGATGAAACCGGAGGCCCTACGCCGCATTACCGGCGAGGTGGACGGTGAGGCGTTTGATCTTGACGCCGTCATTGACCGGCGCATTGACCGGCGCGCAGGGCTGTCTGGCGACGACAGATTGTACATCAAGCACCTGCGGCGTAGTCGAAACGTCGCCGTCGCGTTTCTCCTCGATATGTCGAGTTCGACGGCGCGCACCATGACGCGCCATCCCCAGATGCCCTACAGCCGTCCGGGTCGGCGCATTATTGACATCGAAAAAGAGGGGCTGGTCATTATGAACGAGGCCCTTGAGGCGGTCGGCGACAGCTATGCGATTTACGGTTTTACGAGTGAAGGCCGGCGCAATGTCCGGTTCTACGTGGTGAAGGACTTTGACGAACGCTACGACGCCGATATTGAGGCGCGCATCGGCGGCATCAACTACCAAAACAACACGCGGCTGGGCGCGGCGGTGCGTCATGCCGCTTGGAAACTCGGCGCGTGTGAAGCCCGCACCAAACTTTTGATTTTGCTGTCCGACGGTCGCCCCTATGACCACGACTACGGCGACGCCCGCTATGCGCGTGAGGACAGCAAGCAGGCGCTCCGTGACGCGCGTCAGTTGGGCATTACCCCGTTTTGCATTACCATCGAGCGCGACGCCGACCGTGAACTCAAAGAGCTTTACGGCGACGTTGGTTATACGGTCATTGACGACGTTCTCAGCCTGCCGGAGAAACTGCCGGGCATTTATCGCCGACTCACGACTTGATGTCCTCCACAAGATGACAACCGCTTCTCCATTGTTCCCCGTGTCGTCCTCTCTGGTGTCACCTTTGGTGATTGTTTCGGGCGGACAAACCGGCGTTGACCGTGCAGCGCTCGATGCAGCCCGCCAAGTCGGGTTGGCTTGTACGGGCTGGTGTCCCAAGGGACGCTGGGCCGAGGACGGCCCGTTGCCGCTGGAGTATCCACTGATCGAAACCCCGGAAGCCGATCCTGAGCAGCGTACTGAATGGAACGTCCGCGACAGCCATGCCACGCTGATCATTGTTGAGGATGAACTCTGCGGCGGGACATATTTCACGCTGCAGTGTGCGCTCCGGCTGCGCCGGCCCTGCGCGCTGATCACGCTCCAACTACGGGACGCCCCACGGTTGGCCTTTGAGTGGATTCATCGTGTCCGGCCGCTTCGCCTCAATATCGCCGGCCCGCGCGAAAGTGAACATCCCGGCATTTACGCTCGCAGTTATGCGCTCTTGACGCAGGTGCTGAGTTCGGCGAAGGTCTCACTGCTGGCCTCGCCGTAGTGTTTCAAGTACAAGTTGGTTTTTCCTCAGTAATCACCCGTGACGCCCGCCAACCGGCCATTGCTTCAGGTGGAGCGGCTTGCCAAGCACTTTCCGGTCTCCGGCGGCTTGGTCAAAGCCGTTGACGACGTCAGCTTCGTGCTGCAACCCGGCGAAACCTTCGGACTCGTCGGTGAATCCGGCTGCGGCAAAACGACCGTCGGGCGCGCCGTCTTGCGGCTTATCGAGCCGTCCAGTGGAAGCGTTGTCTTTCAAGGACACGACCTGCTGCGACTCACAACCTTGGAACTTCGTCGCATGCGCCGCGACATGCAAATCATCTTTCAGGACCCATATGCATCGCTCAACCCGCGCATGCGTGTTGGCGACGCCATTGCTGAACCGCTAATCATTCATGGCGTCGGCAACCCGCAATCACGGCGTGAACGGGTCGCTGAATTACTTCGCCTTGTCGGACTTGATCCCGACTATGCAAACCGGTATCCGCACGAGTTTTCCGGCGGACAACGCCAGCGCATCGGCATTGCGCGCGCGCTGGCGCTGGAGCCGAAATTCATCGTGGCGGACGAGCCGGTTTCGGCCCTTGACGTTTCGGTACAGGCGCAGGTCATCAACTTGCTGGCCGATTTACGGGAGCAGTTTGGACTGACCTACTTATTCATTTCACACGGGCTGGCTGTTGTAGAGCATTTTTGTACGCAGGTTGGTGTGATGTACTTGGGGAAGCTTGTTGAAATCGCCCCGTCCCGCCGCCTGTTTGCCCAGCCGCGTCACCCATACACGCAGGCGTTGCTGGAAAGCATTCCTATTCCTGATCCAACTCGAAGGAAGGTGCGCGCCCCTTTGGCTGGTGACATCCCCAGCCCGCTGTCGCCGCCGTCGGGCTGTCGATTTCATCCGCGTTGTCCAATCGCAGTTGAGGAATGCCGTCATGCGGTCCCGCCACTCCGCGACCTTGGCGACGGTCATCAAGTCGCCTGCTGGCTGGCGGCGTGAGGCAGAGTGCCTTCAGGCTCAAGGATGTCGCGTCACGACCTGGGCGGGCACAAAACATACCAACCCAGGTGCCCCGCCGCTGTCGTGGGTACGTCTTTAGCGCATCTATGTGGGGGGGGCGCGCTAGGGCGAAGCCGATTCAGAAACAAGACGGCGGGTAGGTGCGTTTTTTCCGTAAAGTAAACGTTTTGGAAGACTTGCCGAAGTTGGGCTGACTCTGGTAGCGTCTCATCATCACAAAGTACCGCAAAGCTTCTGGAACGTTCACCAACAACACAAACCCCCGTTCAGGGCTGGGCGAGGCTGACTATGACGAAGGCCGAACTGGTGGAAGAGGTGGCGCGCGCCGCCGACTTGACGAAGAAGGACGCCGAAGTTGTTGTTGACGAAGTTTTCGCGGCGATTATTGAGTCCCTGAATCGCGGTGAAAAAATCGAACTGCGCGGCTTTGGCTCGTTTCGCATTCGACAACGGAACTCACGGCGCGGGCGCAATCCCAAAACTGGAGACGCGGTTGACATCCCTGCCAAAGCCGTCCCTTACTTCAAGCCGGGTAAAGAGCTGCGTGAGTTGATCAATCAGGCACCACTTCCTTCGGAGGCCTGACGGTGGACGGCACTTGGCTTCCAACGGCGGTCTGAAGCGGTGGGGAAACTTCCAGGGGAGGCGTCCTATGGACGTGCTGTGGAGTCCGTGGCGTTACCGTTACATCGCCGGGCTGGAGCGTCAAGATGGTGAATCATCCACCGCCTGTCCATTTTGTCGCATCTCTACGGAAACGCGCGACGAAGAAAACTTTGTTCTTTACCGCGGGCGGTATAACTTCGTCATCCTCAACATCCACCCCTACATCAATGGTCATACGATGATTGTCCCCTACGCCCACGTCGGGAAACTGACAGGGCTCGCCCCTGAGGTGGGCTACGAGATGTTTGACCTGACCCGGCGGCTGACGGAAATCTTCACACAAGAGTACCGTGCCATGGGGTGCAACATCGGGATGAACCTTGGACAGGCGGCCGGCGCCGGCATTGCGGATCACCTCCACATGCACGTCATGCCGCGCTGGTTTGGCGACGTCAACTTCATGACCACAATTGGGGAAACACGGGTGCTTCCGGAAGAACTACCGACCACGTATGCGCGATTACGCCCCTACTTTGAGCGGCTGGCGCGTAGTGAGCCGTCGCCGGCCTGAAAAGCTGGTCTGAAAAACAGGACGAGCGTCGCTGAAAAATCCGCCACATTCGTTGTCATGCGCGAGATTCTCGAACCGATCGCCCACCAACTCCAACATCCACAGGACCTTGACCGGCTGCTTGCGGCGGTGGGGCAGCGGGTGGTGGAAAGCCTTGCGGCGGTGTGCGCCCGGCTATGGCTTATCCGGCGCGGCGACTTATGCCAAACGTGTCGTTGGGCCGCTGATTGTCCCGACAAGCGGCGCTGTCTGCATCTCAAGGCAAACTTTGGCGCCCCGGTGGACGCTGCTTACCGCCGGGCGCCGCTGACCGTGCTTTCTGGTGAACAACTGGCGCGCGGCGGCATTGTGACTTGGGCGCCACCGCCCTCGACAGCGGCCATGCTGCTTGACCCACACGCTGCCAACGCGCAAGGCGTAGTTTCCTTCATCGCCCATCCATTGCGGGTTGAAAACCGTGTCTTGGGGCTGCTGGCCGTCTTTGGCGCACGGATGTTCACACCGGCGGATTTTGAACTGTGCGCCGTCTATGCCGCCGCCGCCTCAGCAGCAATTCGCGTCGCCGAACTGGCCAATCGCGTCCAACGCACCGACGCCGCCGTTCGCGACAAGTCGCGGGAGTTAGACCAACGAGCGCGCCTGCTGACAGCCGTCCTGACGCATTCCACGGACCGCGCCATAGTCATCGAGGACCTAGACGGCAACATCTTAGCCTTCAACGAAGGCGCACGCCGCGCCTATGGCTATGCTCCTGAAGAGGTTGTCGGGCGGGCGACGGCCGATAAGCTGCACCCGCTAGAAGATTGGCAGAGTGGACAGACTGCAAAAATCTACCAGCAGGCCTTGGAACAGGGCGCTTACACTGGTGAACTTCGCCGCCGACATCAGGACGGTCACATCTTTGTCGAACGCGCCACATTGACCGCCCTCCGCGATGAGGACGGCGATCCTGCTGGCTTCATTACCGTCGCCCCGGTGGCTTCTGAGGCGGCCTCGGAGGAGATTTCGGCGGCCGCGGCGGCGGAAACCGTGCTGTCGGCGCTTGATGACTTGGCCGGTGTACGGCGTTTAGAAGATTTTGCTCCGGAAACGCTGTCTCAACTCTGTCGGCTCAGCGGAGCTGTCGGCGCGGCGCTGCTAGTGTTAGACGGTGACACCCTTGCCGTCCGCGCCGTCCAAGGCGCAGACGCTTTTGCCCCCGATCTGTCCACCCGGTCATTTTCCCCCGCCGATGCGCCGGAGCTGTTTCGCGCTCTGGAGCAAGGGCAGGTTGAGCCGCTGGGCGCGGCGGCGGCGAAGATGCTTGTCAATCCATCAGAGGGCGGGTTAGTCGTCCCGATGTTGCGGCAACAGGTGCGCGCCGTGGCGGTGGTCGTCGCCGCGCCGCCTCAGACGGCCGCACCGCTACTCCGCCTAGCCAAGCTGTCTGCCGCGTTCCTCAAATGGCAACTGCTTTCCGAGCAGTTTGAGGCGCGTGAACAGGCGTTGTCGGCGGCTGAAGCGACGCAAAACGACCGCTACACCCGGCTTGTGCAGGACTACGAGCAACTGGCGCAGGCGCAGCAGTCCGCTGTCGAGCGAATCGCCGAACTGGAGGTGCAAGCGCAGGGCTTACATGCTGCTTTGCAGGAAGCCGCCGCCGCGCGTCAGACGGCTGAGGCGCAGGCGGCGCAACTTCAGGAAAAGTTAGCGGCGCTTGAATCGGAGTATGCGCGCTTGACGGAGCTTTACCGACACTTGGAAAGCGCCGCCGAACAAGCGCGTCAAGCGACGCAGGAAGCATTGGCGCGCTGTGAAGCGCTGAGTCAGGAGCAGGCGACAGCGCTGCGGGAGCGCGATCTCTTCAGAGCACGGGTGGAGCTGCTAGAAACGGACCTACGCCAAACCCGTCAACGAGCCGACCGTTCCGCGCACCAGCATGCCGAAACACTGGTGCGTGTCCACGAACTTGAGGGTGAGTTGGAAACTGCTAGGCAAGCGCGCTACGCGGCTGAACAGGCGCTCACCGAGCTAGAGCAGCAGACTGAAGCGTCGCAACGCCAAATGCTGGAACGCATCGCCCAGTTGGAAACGTTGCTTGCGGAAGCGGAACGGGCGCAGGCTGCACAAGCGGCTGAGGCAGAGCAACTGGCGGCGCAATTGGCAGCGTTGAGGGAAGAGGCGGCAGCTGCGCAGCAGTCCCGGCTTGACGCCCAACATCACGCTGAAGCCTTGCGTCAAGACCTTGAAGCCACCCAGCAAATGCTGGCTGATGCCATCGCCCGCAGCCAAGCTGCAGAACGTACTGCAACAGAACTTGAAGAACGCACTGCGACGTTGCTTTCGGAAGTCATCGCCTCACATGAGGAACAGGCGCGCCTCATCAAAGACTCCGAAGCCATGGAGATGGCGCTCAAAGCCGCCCAAACGGAAGCCGACCGGCAGGCGCAGGCCGTAAGTTTGCTTGAATCCCACATTGACGCGCTGGAACGCTCGCTGGCGACAAGCGAGGTCGCCCGCGCTGCCTTGATGCAGCGCATGGAGGCTTTGCTGGCGGAACGGGCCGATTGGCGTAAGACGATTGACCACCTAGAGGCCCGGCTAGCTGAAAGTCGGCGGGCGTCGCCGTCCACGGAACAAGAGGCCTCTCCCCCGGCAATGCCAAGCTCTCCAGAGGAACAAGTCGCGCGGTTGCGGGCGTCGCTGGCGCAACGCGAAGCCGAAAATGCGACACTCCGCCAACGCTTAGCCCTGCTTCAGAGCACATACCGGGAGACGGTCGCCGTCCTCCAGTCGCGCCTTGACGACTTCACAAAACTGAACGCCATCTCCGGGGCGCATCGGAAGCTGGAAGACGTGCTTTTTGGCGCACCCGCACCGGCGGCGCTCAGCCATACCCCGGCGGTGGTCGTGGCCTGCGATGATGAACGCTTGTGTTCCACGCTGACCACTTGCTGTCAGGAGGCCGGCTACCAAACCAGTGCGGCGTCGGACGGTGACGCGACGCTGGCGGCGCTGATGCTTGACCCACCCTACGCCATCATTTTGGCCGGCACGCCGACCCATATCGGCGACACTTACCGGCGGGTGCGCCGCAATCCCGACTGGCGCGCGCTGCCGATTGTGGTTATTGCGCCGGAGTCCTTCACCGGCGTTGCGGCGTCGCCGGCGACCGCCATTCTCGCGCAGCGCGCCGTTTCACCGGCCGCTCTAAAGCAGGCGTTGCAGACTTGGTCGCCGGCGTGAATGCGCCGCACATCAATGCCCGCCGCCGATGGTGCGCACCAGCCGAAAAGCCGGCGTCGGCCGCACCCGGCCGTCCGGGGCGCGCTGCGCGCCGAAGCCCATCAGGAACGAATAGCGTCGCCATTCAACCTGAGCTTGCGGCAGCACCACCCAGTCAGCCCGGCGTTTAGCCCCGACGGCAAGGTTGGTTTCCAGTCCCAGCACAAGACGTTCCGAAACCTCACGGAAAACCGTCGGATTGAACACGCCTTTGACGGCGCTGCGCGGTTCGGCGGCGGTACGGTGCCAGCGCATCCCCTGCATCGTCAGCACCGACCAGTGTTGACCGAGCCGGTGCCCGGCCAGATGCAGTGCGTCAAGTTGTAGGTCTTTCCCCCTACGGGCGCGTTCCACCAACGCTTGCCATCCGTGGATGGAGCGTCGGCGGCGAAACGTCCCAAGCGTGCCTTGAAGACCGAATTTGAAAGCCTCTGCGTGGCCGCCTTCAAAGGGAATCTCGATCTCCACGGTGTGTCCGGGTGCGAACGCAAACTCGATTTCCGGCGCCCACGCCACGCCTTGTCCACGCTGTCCGATGGGGGGACGAACCAGCGTATTTACTTCAAGTTCGCCGCGCGCCGCGCCAAGCGGTCGCATGAGGTCGAAGAGCATCGGTTCCGGGATGATGGGCGCAGGGCGCGGTCTGGGTGTCTCTTGGTAGTCGCCGGAAACCGGTTCTACTGCTGCGACGGAAACAGCGTCGTTTGCATCAGGCGCAACGATTGCGGATGGCGCCTCGCCGGAGAAACCGCCGTCGCCGCGTCCGGCGTTGACTGGCAAATGTTGGCCGTCACTCGCTGACGACAGAAAACACAGCGTCAACGCGACGACGAATCCCCGGACGGACAGGTATTTCAACATGGCGGCAGCCCCTCTATTGATTTGTGTCTCCAGCGGACTTCGACAAAGCACCGAACCCTAGCAGAGACGGCGCTTTGAGGTTTGTAGCCGACGTAACAACCCATCCGCACCGCCGCCCGCCGCACGGCGGCTGCGTCGCGGTTGATTCACCGTTTCCAAACCGCTTGCCGATTTGCTTGGTTGCGCTATGCTTGCAACTTTTCCAAATCCCGCCGTGCTTCGGAAGTTCACCACATGCGCGAAAATGTTCTCCAACGTGCCCTTGTGATTCTAGTCGTCACACTCGGCTGCCTCTATGTCATCTTGATCGGCTGGCGCGCGCCGCGCCTTGACGATTTCAGGTCGCTTGACCAAATCAAGAAAAACCTTGTCGCTAACATCAAGCTTGGCCTCGACCTCAAAGGCGGCTCGCACCTCGTCATGCAGGTTATGGTGGACGAGGCTCTGAAAAAGATGACCGACGACAACGCCGAGAAGGCGAAGACGATGCTGGAGAACATCGGGATTACCGTCAAGGAAGCCAAAAGCCTTTCCAACACCCAGCTTGTCGTCACGATCGCCGACGCCGGACGCATCACTGAAGCCCGCGACAAAATTCTCGAAGACTTTGGCAAGTCGGAATGGACGGCGAGCCTTAGCGGCGACACGCTGACGTTCACGCTCACGGAGCGCGCCGCCCAAGCCTACCGGCAACGCGCCGTCGAACAGGCGATGCTCATCATCGAAAACCGCATCAACGCTTTCGGTGTGGCGGAGCCGACGCTACAACGGTACGGCGCAGAGCAAAATCACCAAATTTTGCTGCAACTGCCCGGCGTGGACGACCCGGAGCGCGTCAAAAAGACGCTGGTTTTGGAGTCAAACTTGGAGTTGCGTCCAGTGGATGGAACCTACCGGGTATACCCCACACTGGAGGAGGCGCAGACGGCCATCGGGAGTCGAACGGATGTCGAGGCGCTGCCCCTTGACGAACGTGAGGACGAGGAAGCCTTCGATGAAGACGGCAACCCCATCCCCCAGCCGAAGAGGCAGCCTAAGCCCGACGCGCCTACGCAGTACCTTGTGGTCTCCAAAACGCCTGTCGTCGTCGGCCGCGACCTGCGCGACGCCTTTGCTTCATCGGGCAGTGCGGACGGCGAAGGCAATTACCGCATCATCTTCAAACTCAAAGACGACGCAGCGAAGAAATTCGCCGACTGGACTGGACAAAACATTGGCAAGGGGTTGGCGATTGTCCTCAACGGTCGGGTCAAGTCCGCGCCGACCATTCGCGGTCAGATTCGGGACACCGGCGAGATTACGGGGAATTTCACCAAAGCCTCGGCCGAAGACCTTGCTTTGGTTTTGCGTTCAGGGGCGCTGCCCGCGCGCATCGTGTACTTAGAGGAGCGAACCGTCGGGCCGTCGCTGGGAGCGGACTCTATCCGGCAAGGGGTGGCGGCTTCAATTGCCGGGCTGGTGTTCATCATGCTCTTCATGGTCGTGTACTACCGGCTGTCGGGCGTCAACGCCATTCTCTCGCTCATCCTCAACTTGGTTATGCTTGTCGCCGCGCTGGTGATGCTGGGCGCGGTGCTAACGCTGCCGGGCATCGCCGGCGTTATTCTGACGATTGGCATGGCGGTGGATTCCAATGTTTTGATCTTCGAGCGGATTCGCGAGGAACTTCGGGCGGGCAAGCCGGTCATCACCGCCGTCGAGCTAGGGTTCGACAGGGCGTTTGTGACGATTGTGGATACGCATGTTACCACCGTGGTGTCATCGTTGATCCTGTTTGTGTTTGGGACAGGACCGATTCGTGGTTTCGCCGTCACGCTGTTGGCAGGCCTGTTGGCGAACCTGTTTACGGCGACATTTGTTTCCAAGACGATGTTTGGCTATGTGCTGTCACGTTCGGAACGCCCGGCGGCGCTCAGCATCTAGCCGCTTCGGCCGCCGGTTGACGGTTTCGGCGGCTCCCAACACCACTTTCCGCAAGGAAGCGCCGTCATGATTGAGCTTTTTCGGAATCCCAACTACGACTTTCTCGGCAAAGCCAAGTACTTCATCGCCTTTTCGGTCGTCGTCCTGATTGCGGGCTGTGTTTCCATGGTGACACGCGGCTTCAATCTGGGAGTGGACTTCGCTGGTGGGACGAAGCTGACGGTACGGTTCGTGTCTCCCCCGGACGAAAACCAAATCCGCGAAGCCCTGCGCAAGGGCGGCTACGCGCCAGACAAGGTGGTGATTCAGCGTACCAGCAAGCAGTTGAGTCAATCCGACCGGAATGAAGTCTTCATCAACACGCCACAGACCGAGGCGGACGTAGACGGCGACAAGCGTAAGATTACAGCGGCGTTGCAGCAGCACTACGGCACGCCTGTTCCGGCCGACAAGCTGGATGTCAACCTCGTCGGGGCGAGCACGTTAGCCGACCGACTGACGGAGTTGGATGTCCTTGATCTCAAGAAGACCCTCCCGCCCGGCGAAGCCGAAAAAGAATATCGCCGGTTCGCGGATCACGTCATCCGGGTACGCGATGCGGCGGGAGGGACGTTGTCCGACCTGAAGGCTGTACCGTTGACTGGTTTTGACGTCAAGATGGGCGAAGCGCTGGAACGGGCGGCGGCGGTCGGCGCGTTCAACATCGTCAGCGCGGAAATCGTCGGGCCGCAAGTGGGCAAAGACCTGCGAAATCGCGCAATCATCGTCACCATTGTAGCCTGCATCGGCATGTTGTTTTTCATCGCCCTTCGGTTCGAGTGGATTTACGGCGTGGCGGCAGTCATCGCCGTCGTTCACGACGTACTCATCACGTTGGGACTCTTTTCACTCTTCCAGTGGGAGATTTCGTTGACGTTCATCGCGGCGATGCTGACGCTGGTGGGCTACTCGATGAACGACACCATCGTGATCTTTGACCGCATCCGCGAACAGCTCAAAGAGCGGCGGCGTGAAGACCTCGCCAAGCTGACCAACAACGCCATCAATCAAACCCTGTCTCGGACGGTCATCACATCGGGACTGACGTTACTTTCCGTGCTGGCGCTGGTGTTGTTTGGCGGCGACGTTTTGAGGAGCTTCTCACTAGCTTTGCTGGTAGGGATTGTCTTTGGCACGTACTCATCCATTGCAATCGCCGGCCCCATTCTGTTGTGGTGGAAGCGTTACCTTGAGCAACGGCAGTCGGCGGCCGCACCGGAAGCGACGGTTAAGGTGCGGGCCGACGAAAAACCGTCTCAGCGACGGGCAAAATCAGCACCGATCCGCTAGCGCCTTTCCCAAGCGATGAAGCGAACCAACCCGTCAGTCGGCGGCGGGAAGCCGTCAGAGCGCGGCATAGCCAACAGTTTGCGCAGGTAGGCGGCAGCCCTAGTCCAAGGCAACGCCTCGCGCGTCGCCTTGAGCCACAGCGTTTTTTGACTCGCCCAAGCCCGTGCAGTGGGCAGAAAGCAGCCGAGCCCCCTTACCTAACAAGCGCCGGGGTACTTCTTTTGCGTGAAAGTGCGTTTTGGTAACGGAAGCCTAGCGGCTTCAAGGAGGCGATGGTGGGTCGTTTCCCTACCTTTCCCGGCGAGGAGAGGGTTGGTTCGCGGGCTTGAGGCGTCATGTCCCCCAAGCTGGACTATTGGGCCATAGGCGCGGTATGAAACCACCCTAAACCAGCTTGCGGGCGCGGGCATTCACAATCCGATAAAGGCTTTCCACAGCCCCACTTTCGCGTCGCTGGACGCCGACCTGAAACGTGCCGCTTACAGTTACGGGATAATCGCTGGCGGCGCTGAGTTCCTGCCCTGGCGCAAGCGTGACAAAAATCATTTGCTCAATGCCCGGGCCGTCGCCGAAACAGCAGGCCAGGGGCACTTCGATCAGAATAAAGCGCCGGATTTTGCCGTCTCCGATGCCGAGCGGCACCATAAAACCGTTGATTTCCACCTGCTTGCCGTTGAGCTGCTGGGCCCGCTGAGGGAAGATTACTTCCCGACCGTTGACCTGTACGCCGTCCAGATCACGAAACCGCAGCGTCGCCGGCGGAGCGGCGTTGACGCCGCCCGGCCCGCCCATCCATCCCAACAGCAGTAGAGCCGTTACAAAAGCTCGCCTCTGTAACACAGTTCCCACTAACCTCTGCGCTCCGGCAATTTGAGTCGCTTCACCCAGGGGGTATCCGTGGCCCAACCCCCTGCGGGCAACCCATTCTAAAACACAATGATAGCCCTCTAAAACGGCTTCAAGCCGGCAGCGGCGTTGTAATGGCGATACAACTCGTTGAAGTCGCGGATACTGCGCTCCATAATCTGATTGATTGAATCGATGTCGGCAGTGTTAATGGTGAGATTGACGCCGTTGAGAAATGCCATGTAGGTGTCAAGTGTTTTGACCTGCGGCGACAGCAGCACCAAGTAGGTGCGCCGCCGGTACTTAGGCGGCAGCGAGTTTACATGTCGCAAAATAGCGATGCCGCCTTGGTTGGCGCTGTCAAACTGCGGATCGAGCAGGATCACGTCCACGCGCGTATCACGCATGAGTTCGAGCGCCTTGGCGGCTTCCTCGCAAACCGTCGGCGCATAGGTATTATGGTCGAGCTTTTCAAGCACTTGGTGAACCTGCGCCTGGTCGGCCAGACAGATCAACGTCTGACGGCGTTCCCAACTCGCCAGCGGACCGGCCGAGCCGTTCGAGTCGCGTAGCTGCCCCGTCAGTAAAGCGATAAGCTGCGCAATCACCTCCTGATTGACCTGCATAGGCTTCCTTGCTCCCGGCAACACCGGCGTCGCTTTCGGCGGCGGCTTGACCGTCATCTCAAAGCGACACTTCGGACAGTTGACCTGAAAAGGTTTCTCCGGCAGGTTTTTCTCCTGAATGTCAAATTTTGCGCGGCATTGCGTGCAAACGACCTGCATAACGCCTGCCCAGAGAGAGAAACTTGCCCGTTGGCAAACCCATCACCGCTCAATGATGTCCAGCATGGACGGGCGCGGCGTCTCCAGCGTCGTCCGCACTGGCGGCGTCACAGGACGCATCCCGCCCAGCGTCGGGTTGCGCAACGCCTGTTGCGCCTTCTGCATGCGGTTGATTTCGCTGCCCCCTTCGCCGGCAAAATCGCTAGATGAGCCAAGTCCTGACAACCGCAGCAAAAGGTTGTTCTGGTTGGTCGCAAAGGCGAGGCCGTCTTCCTGCGTAATGATGCCCTGACGAATCATCCGCTCGATCACTTGGTCAAAATGCTGCATGCCTTCGAGCGAACCGTCTTCCATAGCGTCCAGCAGTGACTTACCTTCACTTTCGCCTTTCTCGATGTATTCACGGGTGCGCGGTGTGGACTTGAGGATTTCAACGGCGGCGACGCGCCCTTTGCCGTCGGCGCGCGGAATCAAACGCTGGCTAATAATGTAACGAAACGCCTGCGCCAACCGAACCCGAATCACGTGCTCCTCATTCTTCGGAAAGATGCCGATAATGCGATCCACGGTCTTGGAGGCGTCTGTGGTGTGCAGGGTCGAAAACACCAAGTGCCCCGTCTCAGCAGCCTCAAGTGCAATCTCCGTCGTTTCGAGGTCGCGCATCTCCCCAACAAGAATCACCTTGGGCGCTTGCCGTAGGGCCGCTCGTAGCGCCAGCGCAAAGCTAGGCGTGTCGCTGCCTAATTCACGCTGATTAATCGTGCAGTTTTTGTGTGTGTGGAGGAACTCAATCGGGTCTTCAATCGTGACGATGTGGTAGAATTTTTCCTCATTAATCTTCCGCAAGATCGCCGCCAGCGTGGATGACTTGCCGCTCCCAGTCGGGCCAGTCACTAAGACGATGCCGTTTTTGAGATTCGAGATTTCACCCAACTGCGGCGGCAGCCCTAGCGACTCAAGAGTGGGCACTTCCGTTGGGATGACGCGCATCACAATCGAATAAGTGCCGCGCTGGGAAAAGATGTTGACGCGAAAGCGTGTCCGTGACGGCAAACTGTAGGATAAATCCACCGAACCGGTTTGAACCAACTTCTCCGCCGCGTCGCTGTTGCCCGCCATCAACGCCATGGCGATGATTTCGGTCTGGTAGGGCGTCAGGTTGCGAAGTCCCTTGATGTCCACCGGTACAAGCTTACCGTTGAGTTCGACCTGCGGCGGACGGCCGACTGAAAAATTCAAGTCGCTGATTTTTTCATCTACCGCAAGCATGCGCTCAATGATTGGCGGTAAATCAAAGTAACTCATACAACCCACTCCCCCTTAGGCTTCGATCTCTGAACGCCGGCTGTTACAGCGTGGCAAACAAACCCGGTCGCCGGATGCAAAGGTTGGTTCAAACGCATTAGTGCAGGTGAAACGCTATACCAGCCCTCCTGCCGGCGCAAGACGGCAGACTTGCGTCAGCGCGCGATTGGCCGTTCACGCGGAAACGCCGTCCGTAGAACGTTTGCGGCGAGATGCCGGGGCGCTGCTTTTCACCAGCGATTTTAGTTCGGACATAAACTCCGTCACGTCTTTGAATTCCAAATACACCGAAGCAAAGCGAACATACGCCACTTTGTCGAGCTCCTTGAGCCGGCGCATGATCAGTTCCCCGATTTTTTGCGTTGAACGCTCGCGGTCGCGCGATTCCTGCACATACTTCTCCACAGCCGCCACAATGGCTTCCAGCTTGGCTGTCGGAATCGGACGCTTTTCGCATGCGCGCGCCAACCCAGCCAACACCTTCTGGCGGTCAAATGGCTCACGCCGACCGTCCTTTTTGATCACCATGTAGGGGATTTCGTCAATCCGCTCGTAGGACGTAAAGCGCCGTTCGCATTTTAGGCACTCACGCCGCCGCCGAATGACATCCCCTTCGCGGCTTTCACGCGAATCTACAACCCTGTCCTCAAGGTTGCCACAGTATGGACACTTCACGTCGTTACCCGTCTTGTTAGGAACTCCACAGCCGCCAGCCGCCGCCTCGAACGTACTCCCAACGCCCTTAGACTTTAATATTCCGTGCGCCGAAAAACTCCTTGAGCGCTGGGTACACGTCTTCCTTGCTGTCAATCCGCACGCCAATGAAGCGATCCTGCCGTTTGAGATGCTCCTTGAAGATTGAAAGCAAAGCCCCTGACGAACGCCGGTAGCCTGACGTTCCCTCGTCCCCGATCTCACCGTAGCCAAACAGGTTACAGGTGGCAATCAACTTGTCGGCCAAACGCACGGCTTCATCGTTGTCACTGTAATAGTTGTCACCGTCTGAAAAGTGAAACGGGTAAATGTTCCAGTCCTTCGGCGGATAACGTTTCTCGATGATGTCGAGCGCTAGCCTGTAGGCGCTTGACACGACTGTGCCGCCAGACTCACCCTGCGTGAAAAACTGTTCTTCGGTGACTTCCTTTGCCTCGGTGTGGTGGCTGATGAAGACGATTTCAACGTTGTCGTACTTGGTGCGCAGAAACCGCACCATCCAGAAGTAAAAACTCCGCGCAATGTACTTTTTGAACTCACCCATTGAGCCGGACACATCCATCATCGCCATCACGACGGCGTTCGACTCAAACCGGATGTCTTCTTCCCAACTCTTGAAGCGCAGGTCCTCCTTTCTGAAGCCGCCGATCTGCGCGCGGCCACGCTCAATAGCATTGCGTTTGATGTTTTCGATGATGGAGCGCCGTTTGTCGAGGTTAGAAAGCGGGCCGGTGCGGCGGATTTCCGTAAAGCGCGTCGTTCGCGCCGGCATGGCTTTGTTGGCGCGTTCTTCTAAAAATGGCAGCTGCAGGTCTTCAAAAATCAGCGCCGCAATATCGTCAATGTTAACCTCGGCTTCGTAGTACTCCTGACCGGGAGCGTCACCAGCCGGGCCGCCGCCCTTGCCCGGGCCAGTACCAGGCTGCGCTCCACGCGCAATCACGTCGCCAACCTTGGAGTGACCATCGCCTTGACCAACATGCTTGCGCTTGTGAGGGTCGAACCGAAACTTATATTCCTCCAACGAACGAATTGGCACTTTGACCGTTTTGCGTCCATCCGACAGAATAATGGACTCGTTGGACACAATCGAACCGAGGTTTTTGCGGATGGCCTCCTTGACGCGCTCCTTGTGACGCTCTTGGTCAATAATGCCCTTGCGATGGAGGCTCCAGTCGTTTTGTTGAATGGCCATTCGTTCGCTCTCCACAAGCGCGCAAACGTGGCGTTCACGCGCCGACAAATTCAAATGCCGGTTGCAGCCGCCGGTGGTTCATCCGTCGCGTTCGTCAAGGCGACTGCTTCTGTTTTGGGGACGGCGGCGACGGACACAGCCGCTGTAAGCGGCGTCTCCGCCGTTGAAGGCGTCAGGGCAGCCGTCGGACGCGCCGCTTGCCGCCGACAAAAATCCAGGATAAGTGTTGCCGTTTCTTCCGGGCGCTCTTCTTCTGGAATATGCCCACAGTCAGGGATGACGAGAAACTCGGCATGCGGCAGGCGAGCGCGCAGCCGGACGCCTAGGGTGACGGGAATCGCGCGGTCGTACTCGCCCCAGATGATGAGGGTCGGAACCGTCACGCCGTCCAACTCCTGCTCGATCCAATTCAAATCCCACTGGCGCGCCGTCGTCATCGCCGCCCGCTGACCTTCCACCGTCCGCAGCGCGCGGAAGTAAGCTGCGATGCGCTCCGCCGTCACCATGCGCTGGTCATGGAAAAAGCCACGCAGCAGCGTTTCGACCGTCCGGCGCGTCGCCATCAGTAACGGCACGGCCGTTTCGCCCACCAACCATGTCCGAATAATCTGCGCATAGAGGCTGAAGGGATACTGCCGCAGAGGCGCGTCATTATAGGCGGCGTCAATCAGCACAAGGCCGGAGACGCGCGAACGCCACATCAGGGCGCACGCCAACGCAACCGCGCCGCCGAAGGAGTTCCCCACCAGCATCGCCGCTTCGATCCCCAGTCGGTCAAGGAGACCAACGACAAGCTGTGCGTGATCCTGGACATGATACCGCCGGTCAGCTGGCTTCTCTGAGAAGCCGAATCCCTTCAGATCCGGCGCAATGACGCGATAGCCGGCGGCTGCCAGCGGCTCGACAACGTCTTTCCAAGTGTAGTTCGAGGAGCAATAGCCGTGAATCAGCACTAGCGCCGGTGCGTCCGCCGCGCCGAACTCTTGGTAGTGCAAGCGCACACCGTCCACGACCGTGAAGCGGCTCGCGTCCGGGTGCGGTAGTTCGCCAACGCAGTCAATCCACCGCACGTCACGGGGACGCTTGAGATACTGCCAGGCGACTCCGCCCGCCAGGGCGGCGCCGCCGAGCGCCGCCAACCATTGTTTGGCCTTCACCGAAAAATCTCCTGAAAACATAAGTTCCGGCAAGCGTTTTCACAGCAACGCACGCCGGCGAACGGTAAAAACAAGTATAGCACGAATTGCGCGGCCGCTGTGCCGGTTGTTACCTTGACGCTTGTTTTCACCGCGTGGTATCTAGCGCCGTCGGTCAAAAATAAGGGTATTTGGTTGTCAGGCTAAAGGTCATCAGCAGTCATCGCGCGGACGGGCAACGGCAGTGGAAGGGACGCCAAACGACAGTCTTGATGCGGCCGGTACGGTCATCGAAGTCACGATTGCGAGCCACTATCGGTTTGTCGAAATGGTCGGAACCGTCGCGGATCAACTGACGCAGTTAGCTGGGTTTGAGGCTGAAAGCGCGGATTGGGTGGGCTTGGCGGTACGGGAGTCGATTGTCAACGCCATCAAGCATGGCAACCAACTGGACGCTTCGAAACCGGTACGTGTCCGCTTCCAGCTAACGGATGAACAGCTGATTGTGGTGGTGCGTGACTGCGGCAATGGGTTTGACGTGACGCATCTGGCCGACCCGTGCGCGCCTGAAAATCTTCTGAACCCGAATGGTCGGGGCATTTTTTACATGCGAACGTTCATGGATAACGTTGAATTCTTACCTCATTGCCAAGGCGGTCTTGAAGTCCGCATGATCAAGTATCGTCCAAACAATCACCACCACCGCAGTTGTTAGACAAGGCATAGCACGCAGCGCAAACGACATCACACGGCCGGTGCGAAGGTGTCCCTCATCTCCGTTGGGCGGTGCGTGGAGGTTTCAGGCTGATTCACTGACGCACCGGCGGATATTTCACAGTGAAGGAGTCCCGCGTCCATATGTCACTGACCATCTCCCACCGCAATGTTGGCGATGTCGCCATTCTTGACTTGAGCGGCAAGATCACCATCGGCGAAGGCAGCGTCCAACTTCGCGAGGCAGTCAAGTCGCTGCTTGAAAATGGCAACAAGAACATCCTGCTCAATCTGGGTGATGTGAGTTACGTTGACAGCTCCGGCATCGGCGAGTTGGTTCACAGCTACACCACGGTCAAGAATCAGCAGGGTCAACTCAAGCTGTTGAATCTCACTAAGAAGATCAAGGACCTGCTGATGATCACTAAGCTGCTCACCGTGTTTGACACTTTTGACAACGAGGCCGACGCCGTGGCGAGCTTCGCCTAGACCGATTGGGCTGTTCTCGGCTGGCTTTTCCTCTGGCGTCCGGCGCTTGGGCCGTCAGCCGCCGGGCGTCTTGAACGCTTCCGGGGACTTATGGCGCGGATTCTGGTCACAGGCGGTCTAGGCGTAGTTGGCGCCGGGCTGGTTCGTGAACTCCGCGAACGACGTCACGAGGTCATCGCCTGCGATTTGGCGCATCAACCCGATGAAGTCGCTTTTGGCCTGCAAGGCGACATACGGGAGCCGCGTTACGCCCGCTGTGACGTTAGCGAGTACCGGCAGCTTGTCCGCCTATTTGATCACTTCGGTCATTTCGATTACGTGTTCCACTGTGCGGCGGAGTTCGGACGGTGGAACGGCGAAGACTTCTACGAAACGCTCTGGCGCACGAACGTCATCGGTACTAAGCACCTGCTGCGCCTTCAGGAAAGTCGGCGTTTTCGGTTGGTTCACTTCTCCTCATCGGAAATCTACGGCGATTATCCACACCTGATGGTTGAACACATCACCGACGAGGTGGAAATCAAGCAGCTCAACGACTACGCGATGTCAAAGTGGGTCAATGAGATGCAGATTCGCAACGCCATCGAACAACACGGGGTGGAATGCGTCGTAGTGCGGCTGTTCAACACCTATGGCCCGGGCGAATACTACAGCCCGTACCGCTCGGTGAATTGCCGATTTCTTTACTGCGCGCTCCACGGGCTGCCTTGGACAGTCTATCGCGGGCATGCTCGTACCTCGACGTTTCTGGCGGACACTGTGCGGACAGTGGCGAATCTGGTCGAGCGATTCAAGCCAGGTGAGACCTACAACATTGGCGGCGACCGGTTGCACACCATTGAAGAACTGTCGGAGACGGTTATCAAAGTGACTGGCGCTTCACCGTCGCTGGTGCGTTACGCCGAGTCCGAACCGCTGACAACGAAAATCAAACTTGTCGACACAAGCAAAGCGGTGCGCGACCTCGATCACCGCAACACGTATAGCTTGGAAGAGGGTTTGCGCATCACCGCCGACTGGATGCGGCAGGTGTACAAACTTGATAAGACCTAAACTGGGGCGATATGCCGGACTGGACTGACCCGCACCAGCAAGCCACACACCGACGCTTACCGCTGTCTTTTGGAAGGCGGCTGCGGCCGTTCCTGATGTGGCTATGGGTTGGGTCGGCGACGGTTGCGGCGACAGGGCAAGCTGCGCCGCCGACGCTAAAAGCTAACGTCTTTGTAGCGACTGACGAACGGCTGTTCGTGACGTTGGCGGCGCTCAGTCTAGCCGGCTTTGAAGCGGAAACGCCCAGCGCGCCGCCGAACGAAGTTCGCGCCCAACTGCTGCGTGAGCTTGAGGCGACGCCGCCGGAAGTGACCGAGAAGTTACGCGCGTTTTGGAAGCGACTCCCAGAGGCGGAGCGAACACGCCCAACCTTGCTGGGCAGCGTTATTGCACTGGCCCTTATTGCCCGTCCGCTGCCCGACTTTACCCTGCCGCCGGATGATAAACTCCCGCCGGATGTACGTCCATTGGCGGGATTGGCTCCACTCGTAGCGGAATTCGCTGCTCGTTCGCCGGTCAGATCGGCTTTCGCCAAGTATGCGGCAAAGTATACCGGCTTGACCACCTCACTTCAGCAAGTCGCCGACGAAGAACTGTTTCGCTTGTTGGCGTTTCTCCACACGCAGCCGATTGTGACAGCCCGCGACGCGCCGCCCCTTGCAGACCTTGACACGCTGACCAGCGCGAACCTACCGGCTAATGAACTGCGGGAACGGACGCGTCGCCTGTTCATTCTACTGGATTGGCTAGGGCCGGCGGGACGGGTAGTGGCGCGCAACGATTTCCTAGACGGCGCCGACCGGCGCACCTACCGTCGTCCAGGTGATGAGTTTTTCCTTGTCGTGAGCGCTCCACGGGAGATGCCAAACCGCGCCGTCCGACGGGCGTTGCTGCGGTTCATTCTGGAGCCAGTCATTGCGCGTTCCGGCAGGCTAATCGCTGACCGCCGCGCCGCCATTCTGAAGCTGGCCAAAGGTGTTCCGCAGGCGGACGCCGCGCTTACCAACAATGTGTTTGAGATTGTCCGGGAGTCACTTGGGCGTGCAATTGAAGCGCGCCTAGCGGTTCAGGCAGCTCGCTTGGCGGCGCGGACGGCGAACACTGCTACGAATCCAGCCGACGTGTTGGTTGCTGATGAAGAAGCGCGCGCCGAACTGCTTGGCGTTTGGGAGCGAGGCGGCGTCCTGGCGTTGCACTTCTTTGAGCAACTGGCTGCGTTAGATGAAACCGGCGTGGACATTCTCGAATGGCTACCGCGCATGGTGATGAGTTTCGACGCTGACCGTGAGCGTCGCCGCCCGACCGAACTGGCGGAGCTGCGCGCGCGGGTTGAACGGCGACGGACGGCGGCCCACAGCGCGCCGGCAATGCGAATGCTTTCCCAACTCGAACAGGCCGACGAACTGTTGCGCGCTGGAAAGTATGCTGAAGCGCGGCGATTGCTGGAGACGCTGCTCCAGGAAGAGCCACGTAATGCACGTGCGGCCTTCGGCCTAGCTGAGTTGACGGCCAAGCAACCCAGCGTCGTTGAAATGGACGCAGAGGCGGATGAAAGCGACAAGCTAGCGGCTCTTCAGGAACGGCTTGAGCGGGCAGTTGAACTCTACGAACGTGCGGCTGCGTTGGCGCAGGAAGACGAGCGATGGGTGGCCTCACGGGCGTATGTGGCAATTGGCAAGATTTACGACTTAGCTGACCGGCGGGCGGAGGCGGTGGCGGCCTACGAGCGGGCAATTCGGATTGGCGACGTACGCGGCGGCGCCTACGCTGAAGCGTTGGCCGGCAAGGCGCAGCCCTTTCGCCTAACCAAGCCCTGAACCTGTTCGGTGGTACGCAAGCTTCCAACCTGCTTCCAAAGAGCCTCCACCCGCCCAAGGGCGGCGGCTTCCACCATGCACCTAAGACCGCCGTCCGCTTAGAGCGGGTCACTACAACGACGGCCCGTTGCCGATGGCGCGGCGACGAACCATATAGCCGTCGCGCGCCTTGACTTTGACGTTCTTACGAGTCACCACCCGCACCTCAATTTTGCGATAGCCGGGCGTATCCGGGTCCTGCGGCTCGTAGGAAAGCAGGTAGTACCGTCGCGCTGTCTGATCTATCCGCTGAAAGGCGCGCTCCAAGTCAATCACCTTCTGGGGAAATGCTACGTCGCCGCCGGTTCGGGTACACAGCTTCCGCAACGCTTCGTCATCCTCGCCGGCGACCATTCCCGCGCCCGTCCCGAAAAAGCCAGCGTTGCGCGTACTGATGCCGAAAATCAGCACCTCGTACCGCTGGGCGATTTCAATGGCCTCCTCCAAGGTGTGTTCGCTGGCGGTGTCGGCCCCGTCGGTAATGACGATGATAATTTTGCGGGGCGTCGGGACGTTGTACATTTTCTCTTCACAAACGCGATACACGGCATCGTAGAGGGCCGTATCTCCGCCGGCCTTCACTTCCATAATCGCTTTGGCCAGCAGGTTGGTGTCGTCGGTGAAGTCCTGACGGAGTTGCACCGTCGAGTCGAACGTCACAAAGAGCGCCTGATCTTTGCGCCGCCGGATGATGGTCTGAAGAAATGAAATCGTAGCTTCCTTCTGGAACTTCAGCTTCGGTTTGACGCTTGCGCTGGTGTCCATCAAGATGGCGACAAACAGCGGCAGGTCGGTTTTGTCCTCAAAGGATTCAATCTTCTGCTTCTTCTTATTTTCGTAGATTTCAAAATCGTCCTTCGTCAGCTTGCTGATGAAGCGGTCATCCTGATCCGTCACGATGACCGGCACGGTCACGTTAGTAATTCGAATGACGTCTTCACCGGCGTCTTGGTTTTGCCTCCCTCGGTTTTGGGAGGCGGCAGGACGCCCTGGCGCGGTTTGCGCATAAAGCGCTGGCTCTGGAAAAGAGCCTGGAAAACCAACGAGGCCGCTTCCAACCAAAAGCAGGACCAGCGTCTTGAGACGTAGGTCCTTCACAATAGAGCTGGTCATCACGGTTCTCTGATCTCGTACCATAGGCTGAACTGACCTCCGACGGCGCGGCTCACGAGCCTCCTTTTTACCGGTCGCATTGCGCCGTGGCGGCCGTTTCAAACGTCAAACCACGCGCCAGCCGTGCTTTCTCGGTATGGCGGGCTAATGCAAGCTCAATGAGTTGATCGAGGACGGAAGTCAGCGGCCGCCCACTGGCTTCCCACAGTTTGGGGTACATGCTGATGCGCGTAAAGCCCGGCATCGTGTTGATTTCATTGACGACAATTTCGTTTGTTCGGCGCAAAAGGAAGAAATCCACGCGCGCCAACCCGGCGGCGTCAATTGCCTGAAACGCACGCACCGCCAACCGGCGCACTTCCTCACTTTGCTCCGGCGACAGCGGCGCCGGAATGACAAGCTGCGACTGACTATCGGGTGAATACTTGTCGGCGTAGTCGTAAAAGGCCGCCCCGCTGATGATTTCACCAGGGAGGCTGGCTTCCGGCTGGTCATTGCCTAAAACGCTAACTTCAATCTCCCGTACCTCGTGACCTTGTTCGACGATAATGCGCCGGTCATACCGTGCGGCCAGTTCTACAGCGGCGCGGAAACCGGACGGCTCATCCACGCGCGTAATCCCCACCGACGACCCTAAGTTGGCCGGTTTGACGAACACCGGCAGCCCAAGTTCCCGAAGCACATCATCTGTCAAACGCGCGCCTTGCGTCACCCAGTCATGGCGGGAAAACCAGCGGAACCTGACAATCGGCAGCCCAGCTTGCCGGAAAAGCTGCTTCATTACGATCTTATCCATACCAGCGGCTGACGCCAACACACCGCAGCCGACATAGGGCAGGTTCAGCATCTCAAAGAGTCCCTGAATCGTACCGTCCTCGCCGTACGTGCCGTGCAATACAGGAATCGCTACATCGAGTTCCTCAAGCACACCTATCAACGAAGCCAAGACTTGCGCCGGCGAGGCTGCTGGCGTCGAGGACACCGCCAAAGGCGTCGGCGACCCTGCACCTGTCTGAAGCATGGCCGAAGCCGCCGCGCCGGTCTGCCACACGCCGGCCCGCGTAATACCAATCGGGATGGCGCGATAACGCTTTGGATCTAAAGCTGCAAGAATGGTCGCCGCCGAACGAAGCGATACCTCATGCTCGCTGGAGCGCCCACCAAAAATGACCCCAACAGTAAGTCGTTGTAACACGCTAGAACTCCTTGAATGTCACCGGACCATGCGCCGCCGCTCCAGCCGGGCCGAGGTCGGCGACACGGGAGTTGCGCCGGCAAAGCGGCTACGATAGCGTTTTGTGGCCGGTCTTGCATCCCTGATTTGCCTACCTCTGATGCATCCGCCGAACGGTGGCTGGAGTTTCGCCCCTCGAAACCGCTTACGATGTCGCCCACTTTGCCGCCGCAAGGTCGCCACTGGTTGTTTGCGCTTGCCGCTCTGCTTGCCCTAACCGGACAGGCGGCCTGCCTGAAAACCGCTGGCGGTGGCGACAAGCTGGACGACGGGGTCGTGATCACCGAGCGTGTGGATATGTTTAACTCGACGGCTCTAGTCAACTCCAAGATTGGGCAACTCCGGAAAGGCGACAAAGTCGCCATCTATCACCAAGCGGAAGTCAACGGCGTTGAATGGGCCAAGGTTCAAAAGGAAGGCGAATCTAAAGTCGGCTGGATTGAGGCGCGGCACATTGTTCTACAACGGCTGCTAGACGCCTGCCGAGCGCTTGAGCAGGAAAATATCGCTGTTCAGCCGCAAATCGGCGGCCGCCTCAAGCGCGAAACGCGCCTGCGGGTGCAACCCAGCCGCGATTCGGAAGTCATTACCGTCCTCAAAAGCGGTACAGAATTTGACATCCTCAAGCGCCGGCGGGTGGAACAGCGCATTCCTGTTACGGATGAATCCGAAAGGCCGGGCGCGGACGAAAACGACGTCAAGTACGATACGTGGTATCTCGTTCGTTTCCCAGAGAACTCGATCTACCGGATTGGGTGGCTGTACGGCGGCTCGGTTGAACTCATTGAGCCGCCCGCCATCGCCGGCATTATCGGTGGTGGGCGGCGCATCGCTGGCGCCATCCCCTTCGGGACGACCCTCGACAAGAACGGCATCGCCCTGAAAAACTATTTCATTCTTGACAAGCAGATTTTCAGCAACGATCCGGTCGCAGACTTTGACCGCATTTATGTTGTCCGGCTTGACCCGAAGACCGGCAACTACACGTCGGCTTACTACGAGTCGCCGGTGCGGGGGCTGTATCCGGTCGCCTATCAGAATGACAGCGACACAGAGGCCAGATTCTTTGTCCCGCTCATGGATAAAAACGGCAATGTGACGCAGGTCGAATACACGGCTGGACTGGTCAACAACGTCTGGGTAGTTAGGAAGGGCAAACTTCCACCGCCCGCTGTACCAAACCGACGTAGGTGAAGGCGGCGGGACGGCCACCGAAGCAACGCCCACTCATCGGAAGAACACACTAACCCACCGGATGAGGCCGATGAACGTGGCGACGGCGGCGACGCCAACCAAGGCCAGCGCCAGCATCCCAGCGAAAACAATGTAAAATCGAAGACCTGGCATGTCGTCCGGATTCTGGTTGCGGCCAAGCACAAAATCTTGGAAAAGCTGCTTGAAGCTTTCTTCCTCCGCGTTCCCAGCCGCCGTGTCCCTCGGCGCGTCGTCGTACAAAACCTGTGTGGTGGTTTCAGTGGCCGTGACCGGCGTGGCTGACGCGACATAAGGCTCAGAAGCAGCTTTGGAGGAGGGGACGCCCGGCGCATTCGTCGTAGGCGTGGACATAAGATACCTCACGGGACGGTTCTCAACCCGGCCGCACCGGCTCGGGGGCATGGGTAAGCCGCTCCTGTAACCAAGCTACGGCGGCCGTGAGCGCCGCTGCAAGCTCCGCTTGACGCCCATCAAAAAAATGATCCGCCCCGGCGACGACTGTCAGTCCTTTGGGTTCACGACAACGGGATAGCCAAGCTTCAACCGCCGTCACCGGCCCAAAATCGTCTGCGTCGCCTTGAATAATCCGCTTCGGCAATGGGACAGTGTGCAAGAATGAAAAATCAAAGCGTGTGACCGGGACGCCAATACCCAACAGGCCTGCAACGTGCGACCGGCGCACAGCAGCCTGGAAGCCAACCCACGAACCGAAAGAATAACCCGCGACAACGAGCTGGTCGCCGGGGTGTTGTCTGTGCAGGTAGTCTAGCGCCGCCGCTGCATCCTCTTGCTCGCCAACGCCGCCGTCATAGCTTCCGCGACTGGCTCCAACGCCCCGAAAGTTAAAGCGCAGGACATGCGCGCCAGCCGCCGTAAAGGCTTTGGCGGTACGATACACGATGCGGTTGTGCATCGTACCACCAAAGACTGGATGCGGATGACACACCAGAGCCGCCCAACCCCGTGGCTGTGGCGCTGGCGTGTAAAGTCCCTCTAACGGCCCTACCGGGCCGTCAAACAGCAAAGTCATCCACTCATTGCCAAGCGACGTGCGCCGCCGCGCTCACCTCAGCCACACCGAGGCCGCGCCTTCAAGCCGCTGGTGTCGACGGCTGAGGCTGGATCAGCGTCGAAATCAGGGCGATCGCCCCTTCGGCAAGTGTCTTGAGCAACGCGCCAATCGCTTCGACGATGCTGACAATCAGTTCCCCGAAACTCTCGGCGTAGTTGTGGAATGCGCCGCCAAGATAGCCTTCGTATGGCTCACGTACGTACTGACCCATAAGTTCCTCCGAACACAGGCGAGTCAAACTCAATCCATAACGGCCTTAGCCGCTGAAGTACAACGTGGCGAATGCCATCGCCAGACCAACCGGTAGTGCGATTTTCAAGGCTTGCGTATTGGTCAACGGCCCCTCGGACGTGCGTAGCCCGAAGCGTACAAACAAAAAGCCAACCGTAACGTAGGCGATGACATAAATGACGAACTCAACCACCGACATGCTCATACAGCCGAACCGTCCTCGGCGCCTTTTCTAGCTTCGGGCACAACTGGAAAGGCGTAGCGCACCACCTAGGGTTTACTTGTTGGTTCAGGGGACGAGTAACACCCCCACCACCGGCGGTGACTGTTCAATCAGCAGCCGACTGCGCCCAACGATACCGGCTTTTCACCACGCCGACTATCAGGACGCCACCAGCTTGGCTTCATAAACCACATCGGTTCCGACACTACCGGCGACCTTGATGGTTGCGCCCAACTTGGTTGAAACATCTAGAGGACGCGGCTCGGTGTCTTTGAGATGGATGGGATTCTCAAACAACCGATATGTCTTCCCCTCGGTGGTTTTGATTTCGTTGGGGCCGGTGACTTGACCAGTTACCGTACCGTACTCCAGTAGTGTCGCCGATTTCTTGGGCTTCCTACCAAACAGCATACCCTTCCCTCCCCACTTCAACAGCTCATGACCAACCCGCTTCGTCAGGTTGAAGGAGGCGAATCATACGTACATTCGCCAAGTTGATCAGCCTGCCTCCATCCACTGCCAACCACCGTGCTTGTGACAACAAAATGCCAAGGGTGTCAACATTCTCTACTTCTGTATCCATGCGAACCTCAACCGGTTCGACACCGCCCACGAACCACACCTGAAGTCGCATGCTTCACCTGCGCATATGTCCAGAACGTTCCTTACTGCTGCGCAACGACAGAGACCCGACAACTTATCTGCGGACTTGTTTGTAATCTTTCTTTTCTTAGCACTCACCAACGGCGACGACAAGCTCCGTCGGTACCACTGTACTTCGCCACGCACGCCGCCGCCAAACGCCGTTCTCACTTGTTCCTCAGTTTTTTCACTTTGCTGTCCTGCGCATCTGTGCGCCTTTCACGCCTCTACTGCACCTAAGCGGAAGTACACCGAGTGAGGCGGTGCTTTCCAGCTATGGCGCTTTCTTCCTCAGAAATGTTTGCGCCCACACCCAAACGCGATCCGACACCATAAGTGCGCCCCATATCAGCAGCGCCACACCAAGCCCCTTCCACCCTTCAGTCGCCATCAGCTCCCAACCACCTTCTTTGTAGACGTCGTACAACCACACGCCGACCGCAAACCCAATCATCGTCGATCCCAACACTTTGATCTCTTTCAGCGTTTTGTTTCGCGTCATCGTCCACACGCCCCGGTTGAAGTGACGTTCGAAGACAACCTGAAACGGCGCAGGGGGCGTTTCCCGCCAACGTACGCCGAGAACCCACATGTCAAAAGCGGGCGGCGGTCATCGCCGCCGCCCGCAGACACTGAACAAGATGGTTTCCATTACCGCCGGCCGGCGGCCGTCTTTGCGCCGCGCTTTGCCGAATGATCTTCAACCGGCTTGACGGTCACACCGCCCTTGTCGCGCAGCAACTCAAAGCCCAGCGCTGGGCCGTCAATCGTCGTGGTCGTCGCCATGACGGGGCCGTTGGCGCGGCTTTCATTAGATGCCACTGGGCAGGCCGTTCCGCCGACGCCGAAGACGTTGACAAAGAACCGCATCCGTCGGACAGCCGGCAAAGCGATGCGGAACGTCAGCGTCCGGCTGTCACCCGGATTGAGCGTCCCAATCGGCGTGTTACTGCCGATTGGCGCTTGACCGTTGATGGTGGACTGGTTGGCACCGGCTTGTCCGCCGCTGCTGCATGTCGCACCATCGGCTGTCAGCAAACGATGCGGGTTCGGTGAAGCGACAATGACGCCCGTCGGCGTGCTGTCCGGGTAGCCCAGACCAACGACCTGCACGAAGACATTCGAGATTGGCTGCGAACTGGTGTTGGTCAGCACCGACGTGATCACAAGGTCGCCGGCGTAGTTTGGCAAGCCGCACGTATTGCCCGACAAGCCGCTGCTCACCACATTGAGCGACACGCGGCAGTTCTGAAGCACCGGCGTCGCTGTCGGTACAACCAGCACCACCCGCTTCGGATCGTGGTCGGACAACCGACGCGGCGATGCCGGGTTGTTGCGGTCAACTTCGGGGAAGTCGGCGTTGACGCGCGCCGACTCGGCATACGCCCCTTCGCTGGCGACATTCGGCGTCACGGCCACTTGGTCGAGCGTCTGGGCGCTGCCGTCAAATAGAAATGAGTAGTTATTTTCAGTGGTTGTTGTTCCAGTCAAACTCACCAACGGCGGCGTCGGTGGATTCCACGCGCCGGTCGGGGCCAACACCACGCGGGTCTCGTTCGCGCCGCTCGCAGGCGGCGTCGGTGGGTTCCCCAGAATCGTGTTGTAGATGTCCGTATAGCCGTCATTGAACTGGAAACCGTTGAAGTCGCCGATAACGACCATCCGCTCGTTCGGGTTGTTAATCTGCCGCTGGCGAATGAGATTGGCGACAAACTCCGCCTGCAACTGCCGCTTGTGCCGAACCCGGTAGCCCTCATTCGGATACCCGTTGATCGGCGCACCACCGGTGGCGATGTCATTCAGCGACCGCTGGTGCAGGTTGATGACGGTGAAGGCGTAACTCCCTAGCGACCCTTGCAAAATGATCGGCGGGCGGTCGTTGAGAATCGTTGTTGAGCCGTCGGGGCGTACATAGGTGTCGCTTGCGCCCACCTGCGTCACGCTGCCCACCGTAATGCGATTCGTGTTGACGAGATACGCCACGGCGATGCCGCCGACATCGTTCGTCGGGAAAATGTAGCCGACATAAAACGGCAGGCTCGGATTGCCGTTGGTCGGATTGCCGTTGTCGGTGTTGAGCCGAGCCGCCATGTCGTTGATGACGACCGGCAGGTTGTCCGTCGGCGCTTCGACCTCCTGCAGGCCGATGACATCCGGGTTGCGGAGGACGTTCCGCACCTGCAGCGAGAACTTGTTGAGCCGGTTGGTGTAGGCCGTCGGCGTCAATACCGGCTCGCTGCGCCCCGGATCGTTTCGGTCGTCAAAGAATCGCTCAAGGTTCATCGAAGCAATCGTCACATTGCTTGGCGGCACAATCGGAAGCGGCGCTTCAACGCCGACGCCGGGCACACCGGGATTGCTAAACACCGGCGGGTTGGCCGCCTCCGGCAAAATGGTGAAGGTGCGGAAGGCGTAGTCCATCGCGCCGATCAAGTTGGTCACAATGCCGGCCACCGGCAACGTCACAGGATTCCCGGCCGGCACGTTGAGCGCCGTCGTCCCCGGCTGTCCGGTGCTGAAGACACGGATGAGTTCCGGGTTGGCGTCCCAGCGGGGAACGTTCGCCGGCGGCGGCAGCGTTCCTGTCACGCCGCCGTTCGGTACGGTATCCGGGAAACGAATCCCCGGCTCACGGAACGGTCGGTTGAAGCAGAACCCACTGGTGCATGGCTCGGCGACCACGCCATAGAACACGCCGTTGGTCGTCGCGGTGGCGGTCGTTTCATTCACGCTCCCGCCGGTCGGCGACACGACGGCCAGATGGTTGACCTGTACGCGCATGCCTTCAAACCGCTCGTAACGCAGCGGCAGAGCCGGCTCCAGCGCCGACGGCGTACCGGCAATCGTCGGTGTGATGACCGTCGGAGCCGGCAGCGGCGCGCTGCACGCCAGCCGCGCAATCGTCAGCGTCCCCGAAAGCTGTGTCACGGACGGTTGCTGCGGATCGGCGGCCGGCACGAACTCCGCCACCGTGCCGCGTACGCGCACGAGGTTGCCGATCTGCACCGGCGGCGCGCTGCCCGTGAAGACAAAAATGCCTTCCGACGTGTTTGGATCGCCGTCGTTGAGCGGAGAACCGTCCGGCGTCTGAATGAAGAAGCCGTTGCTGCGCAGACCATAGACGACGCCTTCCGTCGTCTGCACCGTGCTGACGAGCGGCGAGGTGTTGGTGGCGCCCTGAATCTGGTTGATGGCTATGACCGGTGTCGCCGCTACAACGTTAACCGTAATCGTGCAGTCCGCCGTTTGAGGCGTCGGCGTGTCGTTGTTCGACCAGCGAACAACAACCGTGTATGTGCCGGTCGGCACGGTGTTGGCGATTTGGAGCGTCGCCGTCGCCGTGCCGCCCACGCCGCCGGCCGGCGTGAAGTCCACAATCGAGAAGCCCGCCGTCGGCGGCGTCACGCTGAAGACGACGGCATTGTTCACGATGCTGTCGGCGTCCGTGGCGCTCAAGCCGCAGGCGACGGCCGTTGTGCCCTGGAAAGCCGAAACCGCGCCGGGGCAGGAAGGCACGATGGGCGCGGTCGGCGGCGGGCCGCCGCTGGAAAGCGTGAAGTTGTCAATGCCGAAGCTGTCGCGGGCGCCGCTGCCGCTTGAGTCGGTCAGCGCCACAACGCGGAAGAATACGCTCGGCTGGTTGCTTACCTCGGCGGATTGCGTCGGCGTCAGCGTCACTGAAATGTTGGTGTTGCCCCATGCGCCGGGGTCGTTGTAGGTCGCCAGCGTTACGAAGGACGTGGGAGACGCGCCGACGCCGTACTGGAGCGTCCATGTCGTACTGCGCGGCTGGACGCTCAGCATCTGCGCGTCGAAGCTGATGGCGGCAATGGTTTCGCCGGTGGTGTCGCGCTGGTAAGTGAACGCCGCGCCGGGATCGCCAAAAGTGCCGGTCTGCCGGATGCCCAGCGCGCGGTCGGGGGCGCTGTTCTGCGCAGCGGCCGGCGTCGAAGCATTGAAGCCGGAGTTGTTGGCTGAAGCGAAGTTTTTGAAAGCGCCGCTGGTATTTCCCCAATCTATCCGCGTTGCGGAGAAGGTTGCAGCCGTCCCCAGTGAACTCGCTGTCGCGCCGGTGCGCACCGTCCAGCCGGGGGGCAGCCCGCCATCGAGGCCGTTGAAGTTCTCCGTATAAACCGTCGTCATGGTGGTCGTCGCCAAGGCGGACGGCGCGACTGCGACGCGGCTATTGAAGGAAGCGTCGGCGCGGGTTGTCCGCGACCAGGGCAAACAGAAAAGCGCGGCCGCGCCGACGGCCGCGCCAAGCGCAAGCGCCAACATCGCGCGACGCGATGGGGCGCTGGTCATATCCAAGTGCATATTAGTTCCAACTCCTGAATCCATGGCTGCGTCGCCGGCGGCGCGTGGCGTCGCCCCGGTTGACTTGCAGCGGTGAAAAAGAAAGTTCATCAGTGACGGATGCGTTTGTGTAGAGTGACGCCAACCTTATGCCCGCCATGTAAACGATTTGTTACTGATGAAGCTGGATTTTTCCGGTTACAGGTGTGCGCTGTGCGCTAACAACCGGCCCGGATAATGATTGGCATGACACAACTGGATGCGAAACGACTGACCGAACTGGACGGCATTCGCGGCTTTGGCGCGCTGGTTGTCGTCCTGTTCCACTACGCGCACCTCATCACGCGCCAGTCGCCGCCAAGCGCGCTGAAGTCGGTCGCCGATTATCTGGGCTGGACAATTGGCATCATGGACTTGTTTTTCATTCTGTCGGGTTTTTTGATCGCGGGCGGTTTGTACGACGTGCGCGACAAGCCAAACTACTTCAGAACGTTTTACCTGCGGCGCATCCTGCGAATTTTCCCGCTCTACTATGCCGTCGTCGGCGCGTTTCTCGTCGTCCGGCTGGTTGCGTGGGCGGGCGGGTTAGACGCGCTGTACTGGCTCATCCAGCGCCCCATCAGTACGCTCAACGCCGCCGACGGTCGCTGGTGGGCGAGCTACCTGCTGTATCTCCAAAACTTCGCCATGGCGTACACAGGCGAATATGGCGCGTACTGGCTTTCCCCAACGTGGTCGCTGGCGGTCGAAGAGCAGTTCTACCTTGGGCTGCCGCTGCTAATGCGCTACGTCCCGCTGCAGCGCCTACGCACGACAGTCATTGGGTTCATTATCGCTGCGCCGCTACTGCGTTTCGGGTTTGCATTGACGCCTTACTCGAATGCAACGGCACAGTATGTTCTGACGCCCTTTCGCTTTGACGCGCTGGGATTTGGCGTGTTGACGGCGCTGCTGTACCGTGACGCCGAAGCTTGGGCTTGGCTTGTCCACCAGCGGCAATGGTGGTGGGCGATATTGGCGGCAACGAGCGGCTTTCTCTTTCTGATTTACTCCAGACGGCTAAGCTTTTACGCGCCGGCGCAAATTGCCGCATTTTACGCCGCGCAAGCCGTCGCCTACACGATGTTGTTCTGGCTGGTGCTGACGCACCGCAGGGGGCGGCTGGCAGGGTTTTTCCGCTGGTCAGGCTTTGTGGCGGTCGGGACATTCTCCTACGGCCTGTACTTGCTGCATGTTCCGGTGTTGGGTCTGGCGCATGCAGTCGTCTTCGGCGGTGCTCCTAATCTTGATACCCCCGCGCGAATTTTGACGACCGTCACCGCCGCCGCCGTCGCGCTGGGGGCGGCGAAGCTCTCGTGGACATACTTTGAAGAGCCGTTCATTCAGCGCGGAAGACGGTTTCGCTATGACTAGCGCGCTTTCAGAGAAATGTAGCGGAGAATGAAAAATGGAGAATGAATCTGCGCGAATCTGCGAAATCTGCGGATGAAGAGTGAAGGAACGCCCCTGCGGTTGAAAGCGGCGGGAGTATCGTAAGGGCGAGTTGCCGCCGTCATCCCGTGCGCCCGACAACGCAACCCCCGATGCCCGACACCCGCCTCGCCAACCCTCACGACCTCTTCTTTAAGGACCTTCTCGCCCGCCCCGGCGTCGCGGCGGACTTCCTTGCCCACTACCTGCCCGCGGAAGTCCTCGCCCATCTCGATGTCTCACAGCCCGAAACCGTCCCCGGCTCTTTCGTGGACGAAGACCTCCGCGAACACCTCTCCGATGTCCTCTTCCGCGTCCGCGACCGGGGCGGCGACGAAGCGTTCGTCTATGTCCTGCTCGAACACAAAAGCACGCCGTGGCCGTGGACGCCGCTCCAAATCGGACGCTATGTCTTCGCTATCTGGGAGCAAGCGCGCCGCGCCGGCGGCGCGCGACTGCCGGTTGTCCTGCCGGTCGTCTTCTACCACGGCAAGGCGTGCTGGAACGTCGCCGAAGATGTCGCGGGACTCGTCGCCCATCGGGATGAGCCGACGCTGCGGGCGTGGACGCCTTCGTGCCGCTACTGGTTGTGCGACCTGTCGCCATACAGCGCCGAAGACCTCAAGGGCGGGTTGCTGTTGCGGGTTGGGTTGTCCGTCCTGCGGTACGTGTTTTCAGAGGATTTGCCGGAGCGGTTGCGGGAGATTTTCCGGCTGATGGCGTTGCTGGAGCGGCAGAGCGTGACGGAATACCTGGGGACAGTGCTAAGGTATTTGGCGGCGACGGAGACGCCGTTGCGATGGCAAACGGTCAAGGCCGTGTTCAAAGAAACCATAGCGGAACAAGCGGAGGAACTGATGACAGCGCCGTTTGTGATGGAGATTCTGCAAGAAGGGATTGAGCAAGGGATTGAGCAGGGGATTGAGCGAGGGATTGAGCGAGGCGAGCGACTTCTGGTGTTGCGCCTGCTGCGGCGGCGGTTTGGGGCGCTCGCGCCCGAAACCGAGGCGGCGATTGAAGCTCTGCCGTTGGAACGCCTAGAAGCCTTGGGTGACGCTCTGCTCGACTTCCAGACGCCCGATGACCTCCGCGCCTGGCTGAACGCCTCTGCTGCGTCGTAGAGCATACACTCTGCGCGCCCTTCCCACGCTCCACGGCTTCGCCCGCCGCCACAGGGCGAGGGCGCTTCGAAGCCGTCCAGCACGGAATGCTGCACTCCTAATAGAGCGGCGTCCAGCCGCCGCGCTCCAAGTGGCGGGTTACCGCTACACTCAGGCGGAAAGTGCGCTAGAACGGCTGCGCGCCAGCTCGCCGAGGATAAGTCGTTTATGCCAAGCTTGTCCGGCGCGTGATAGCGTTGGACGACTTGCCTGCCGAACGACCCAACATCCTCAGCTCGTGGGGAAGACATCATGATGCGTAACTTGATGCCGGCCGCTCTCGGTCTCGCCATCCTTGGACACGTCGGACTCACTCAGGAAACCGCGCTGCCGCGCCGGAAACCGGCCGCGCTGGCGAGCGGCGGAGCACAAAGCGGCGCACCAGCGAAGCCAACAAAGCCGCCGGCCGCTAAACCCGCTTCACCAAGCCAGACGCCGCCTGACCCCAACGCGCCGAAACCGAAACCAAAACCGCTGCCCGAAACATTGCGCGGCTACCTGCGCCAAATCAAAGGCGTTCGGCTGGAGCGCCCGGACAAGGACCCGAACACGATTGTGAGCCGCTACACGGCGACCTCCGGTGAAACCTTTGACATCGTAGTGATTTATGCGCCGCGCAAGAAGATGGTCGGCCTGTATTCGTACGCCTTTGGGAACGTTGCACAGGCGACGGACGCCGACGAGCTGCGGGCGCTTCTGCTCAACGCCAACGAGGCGATGGCGTTCGGCAGCTTCTTCGTGGACAAGGAGCAGGACATCGGGCTGAAGTGGTCGCTGCGGACGGAAACGCCGATCACCTTTGAGACCTTCCAGACGGTCTATCTGGGGTTGGCGGCGGCGGCGAAGGAATACGCGCCGCAGATTGCCCGCCGCATGAAGCGCAACGCCGACGACGAGGCGCCGCCTCGCAACGACACTCGCGACAACACGCGCGACAGTGCGCAAGACAACCGCGACGCCGTTCGCACCGCCCCCGCCAAAGTGACGCGCGAACGGCGGGTAAGCAATCCCCAGCAGTGATCACGCTGGCACTGGCGAAAGGCCGCTTGCAAGAGGCGACGCTTGCTCGGCTGGCGGCGGCAGGAATATCAGTCGGCTCAGATCAACTCGATAGTCGGCGGCTTGTACTGGAGGACGCAGCAGGCGAGTATCGGTTTTTGCTAGTCAAGCCCAGTGACGTACCGATTTACGTCGAGCATGGCGTTGCGCAGGCTGGTGTATGTGGGCGAGATGTCTTGCTCGAACATGAGCCGGATGTCTATGAGCCGCTAGATTTAGCGTTTGGTTTCTGCCGGCTGGCGGTCGCTGGTCGGCCGGAGGCCGCGTGGCCGGCGGCGAATCGCCTGTCCAAATTGCGGGTGGCGACCAAGTATCCGCGCGTCACGCAAAAGCACTTCCAACGCCGTGCGACGCCGGTGGACATCATCCCGCTGACGGGTTCGGTTGAGCTGGCTCCGGTGTTGGGTCTTGCCGACTGCATCGTGGATATTGTCGAAACCGGCCGGACGCTGGCTGAAAACGGGTTGGCGATTCTGGAAGTGATTGCCCCAATCAGCGCCCGGTGCATTGTTAATCGGGCAGCGTTCCACCTTGAACGCGCCCGCCTGACACGGCTTTTGGAACGACTTGCGCCACTGACCATCTCCCCAGGGTAGGATGCAAGCGCCAGCTCTCGGGACGACAGCCTCTTGTGCGGCCTGCAGCGGCCGCTTCCAACCGCCTTGCTGTGCTTTTCCCTGCCCCGCCCTAATTGCTCAAGGTTGCGGCCGTTCCGCATAATGCCCCATCGTTGGTTCACCTCTTTGCTCAATGCTCAACGCCGATGACGTTTGACCTTAAGAAAACCGTCAACCTGCCCTCGAAGGACATGCCGATGAAGGGCAACCTTGCCCAAACCGAACCACAGCGCCTCAAGCGCTGGCTAGAAGCAGACGTGTATGGCGCGCTGCGTGCGGCGCGCGCTTGTCGCCCGAAATTTCGCCTGCACGATGGCCCGCCCTACGCCAACGGCCGCATCCACATGGGGACAGCCTTCAACAAGATTCTCAAGGACTTCATTGTGAAGTCACGCAGCATGCTCGGTTTTGACGCCGCCTACATCCCCGGCTATGACTGCCACGGACTACCGATCGAAACTAAGGTCGTCAAGGAACTGGAAGGCAAGCTGGCGGCGAAGGGCGTCGCGCTAACGCCCATCATCATCCGCCGTGAAGCCCGCGCCTTCGCCAAACGACACATCACACAGATGAACCACGATTTCCAGCGGCTGGGCGTCTTGGGCGATTGGGCGAACGCCTACCAAACGATGAGCTATGACTATGAAGCCGACATTTTGCGGACGCTAGCCGCCTTCGTCCGGCAGGGGAGCGTCTATCGCGGCTTGCGTCCCGTACACTGGTCCATCGGCGCACAGTCGGCACTAGCCGAAGCCGAACTTGAATACAAGGATGTCGTAGATCCGTCGGTCTATGTCGCGTTTCCATTGGCGACCGACCCGGCGGCCATTGCGCCGGAATTGTCTGGGCGCGAGGTCGCTATCATCATCTGGACGACCACGCCGTGGACGTTGCCTGCCAACCTTGGTGTCAGCTTTGGGCCGGATTTCGATTACGTCGCTGTCGAAGCGCCCGCCGCCAACGGCCAAGGACGGCCAAGAACCTATATTGTCGCCGCAAAGCTCCTGCCGCAATTGGCGCAGAAATTCGGCTGGACGGACGCCCGTCCGCTGGCGACGTTCAAGGGTTCGATCCTTGACGGCAAGGCGGCTCGGCATCCATGGCTTGACCGGGAATCAAAGCTCATGGTTGGCGACCATGTGACGCTCGACGCCGGGACGGGCGCTGTTCACACCGCCCCTGGCCACGGGATGGAGGATTTCCTCATCGGCAAGAAATACGGCCTTGAGCCGTACTGTCCGGTGGATCAGCGCGGCGTCTATACCGACGAGGTGGCGTACTTCGCCGGCAAACAGGTCTTCGACGCTAACCCGGATATCATCAAGCTACTGCGCGAACGCGGCGAACTCATCTTCGCTGAAGACTACAAGCACAGCTATCCGCATTGCTGGCGCACCAAAACCCCGACGATTTTTCGCGCCACGCCGCAGTGGTTCATCTCGATGGACGCCGCCGGTTTGCGGCGACGGGCGCTGGAGGCGATTGCGAACGTCCGCTGGCTGCCGCCGTGGGGCGAAGAGCGCATGCGCAACATGTTCGTCAATCGCGGCGATTGGTGCATTTCGCGGCAGCGGGCCTGGGGCGTTCCCATCGCCGCCGTGCGCTGTACGTCCTGCGGGACGGTACACGCCACGGCCGAGTTTATGGAGCGGGTGGCGGATATCTTCGACCGCGAAGGCGCGGACGCCTGGTATGTGCGCCCTGTGACAGACTTTCTCCCGCCGGATTTCACCTGCGGCAACTGCGGCGCGAAAGACGTCGAAAAGGAAATGGACATCCTCGATGTCTGGCTTGATTCAGGCGTTAGTTGGCGCATTATGGAGCGCGCCGGACTGGCGACCGCCGATGAACCGGCGGCGGATGTGTACATCGAGGGTTCCGACCAATATCGCGGTTGGTTCAACTCGTCGCTGGTGGTGAGCTTGGGGCTGCGGGGACACGCGCCGTACCACACTGTTATTACGCACGGCTACGTCCTCGATAAAGACCGCGAAAAAATGTCGAAGAGCCTCGGCAACGTTATTGAGCCGCAGGCGCTCATTGAGTCCGGCGGCGCTGACCTGTTGCGGCTGTGGACGGCGAGCGTGGACTACACCGACGACGTCCCCATTTCCGAGGAGATTCTGGCGCGGATTGGCGACGCCTACCGCAAGATTCGGAACACGCTGTGCTACCTCGTCAACAACCTTTCGGATTTTGACCCGGAGGCCGATACTGTCCCCTACGCCGAACTGTTTGAGATCGACCGTTGGGCGCTGGTGGAAACCAATGAACTGACGCGGCGCGTCCGCGCAGCCTACGAACAGTATGCGTTTCAGTCGGTCTATACGGCGCTGCTGAACTTCTGTACGACACAGCTATCCAGCCTTTACTTTGATGTCCTCAAGGATCGGCTGTACACCTATCCTCCGAAGTCGCATGAGCGGCGGGCGGCGCAGACGGCGCTGTACGAGATTGCGAGTTCACTGATTCGTCTGCTCGCCCCGATTCTGGCGTTTACGGCGGATGAAGCCTGGGAAAAGCTCACGCGCGGGCAGGCTGGGTCAGTCCACTTGGCGGAGTTTCCACCGTACGATGCAGCGCGCGCCGAGCCCGAACTGCGAAAACGGTGGGAAACGCTGCTCGGCGTCCGCTCGGTAGTGCTCAAAGAGCTTGAGCAGGAACGGGCGGCCGGGCGGATCGGGTCGGCGCTGGAGGCGCAGGTGATGTTGCGGGCTGGCGGGCGGCATTATCCGGTTCTCGCCGACTACGGTGCGGAGGCGCTGTCGTTTTTGTTCATCGTGTCGCAGGTGACGCTGGAACGCGCTGAGGGCGATGAGTTGACAGTGCAGGTACAGCGCGCAGCGGGCGTCAAGTGCGAACGGTGCTGGCACTACGAAACCACAGTCGGTGAAGACCCACTGTTTCCGACGATTTGCCGGCGGTGCGTCCGCAACGTCCGCGCCGGGTGGTATGCGGGCTAGGCGCTTCCGAAACGATGTAGCAGGCGGTCCCGCCCTTTGGAGTGCGGCGGCGCTCCGCCGCACTCTACATTCAGGTTAGGCTACCGCTCGCAAGCACGCAGAAAGCGAGCTTGCCGACAAAGGGATGGAGCGCCGTTTGGCTGATTGACGGTGCGCGTACTGTTTTACCGCCGAATCCCACCTTCCGTCAGAGCGCGAGGGTCAAGGAGGCGATCCAGTTCCTCACCGGAGAGGCTGGTCATTTCAGCGGCGACTTCCTTGACGGTTCGATCTTCGGCGTAGGCGCGCTTGGCGATCTTTGCGCCAAGTTCGTAGCCAATCACCGGATTGAGCGCCGTGACCAGAATCGGGTTGCGCCCGACCTGCGCCGCCAGGCGTTCTTCGTTGACGGTGAAGGTGGCGATCGCTTTGTCCGCCAGCAGACGCGCGGCGTTGGCCAAGAGCATCAGACTTTGCAGAATGTTGTAGGCAATCACCGGCAACATAACATTGAGTTGGAAGTTACCGGACTGCCCGGCAACCGTGATGGTCGTATCGTTGCCGATGACTTGCGCGCAAACCATCGCCGTCGCTTCCGGGATGACCGGATTGACCTTGCCGGGCATGATGCTGGAGCCGGGCTGGAGGTCTTGAAGCCGAATTTCGGCAAGCCCGGCATGCGGGCCGCTGTTCATCCAGCGCAGGTCGTTGGCGATTTTCATCAAGCTGACGGCTACGGTTTTGAGTTGTCCGCTCAACTCCACCACGGCGTCCTGTGCGCTGAGCGATTCAAAGAAACTGTCATTTGGACGAAAGGGCAACCCGGTGCGTTCGGCCAGTAGGGCGGCGAAGCGGGCGGCGAATTCTGGGTGGGCGTTGATGCCTGTCCCAACGGCCGTACCGCCCTGAGCCAGCTTAGCCAAGCGCGGCAGCGCGCTCTCAACGCGTTCAATGCCGTGCGCGATCTGCCAAGCCCAGCCGGTCATTTCTTGCGCCAGCGTAATCGGCATGGCGTCCATCAGGTGCGTCCGTCCGGTTTTGACGACATGCGCCACGCTTGCGGCCTTCGTCGTAATGGTGGCCTGCAAATGGCGCAGGGCGGGAAGCAAATCGTGAACAGTGGCCAGATAGGCGCTGACGTGAATGGCCGTTGGAATGGTGTCATTGCTACTCTGGCCCATGTTGACGTGGTCGTTAGGGTGAACGCGCGTCCCCAGCCGTTCACTGGCCAGCGTAGCAATGACCTCGTTGGCGTTCATGTTCGTACTTGTGCCGGAGCCGGTTTGAAAAATGTCGAGCGGGAAGTCGTTGTCATAGCGCCCGGCGGCCACGTCCAGCGCTGCCTCGGCAATTGCTTCTGCCATGTTGGGCGCTAGTAAACCCAGGGCGCAGTTGGCCTTGGCGGCTGCCCACTTCACCAGCGCCAGCGCCTCAATAAATCGCCGTGGAAAACGAAGACCGCTAATGGGAAAGTTTTCGACGGCGCGTTGGGTTTGCGCGCCGTACCGCGCCTGCGCCGGAACGCGCACTTCTCCCATACTGTCACGTTCAATGCGAAACTGCTCGTCGGTCACAGTGAGACTCCTTGTCCAAAAAGTTATCCAACATACAGAGCCGCCAGTATGCGCGCGCACGTCGGACGCTTTCAATCTGCAAGCCAGCACTGGAGCACGACCGACCGAAGCGGTATTCGCAAAAGCAAGCTGAGGCTCTCGTTGGCTGACGCTTTTGTCGAGTTTCCTTCAGTTCAAGGAGGCTTCGACGCAAGCAAGGGCGAGGCGCGACCACATAGGCATAGCAGTTCCCAGCGTGGAGGCCGCCTCATAAAAAGTAACGCCTACCCAATCGGTAGGCGTTGAAGCGGATCTGACTAGTAGCGGCGTCCGGGATCGAACCGGAGACCTACGGGTTATGAATCCGTCGCTCTAACCAGCTGAGCTACGCCGCCACATGGATGGGTAGTTGCTTACTCATGCTAACAGCCTAAGCTGAAGGCGCTAGGCGCAGGGGGAGATTGGCGTAAACGACGGTGAATTGCAAGGCCCAACGGCAAGCCGCACCTTGACATTGGAAGGGATGGTTCCTAGCCTGTCCTAACACACCGGGTTTACATGCTCAGGGCGGCGCATTCAACGGCGGCGCAGAGTGGCCGCCGACGTCGCCGGTCCCAACTCAGGGGAAAACCAACGCTTCTAGGCAGGTTCGGAAGAGTTGGCGCAAGGGGATACAGCGCCTGCCGGTGAAACCTATGCCCGAACGAATTCTCATCGCGGCGGACGACAAGCTTTTGGGAGCAATGGTTAGCGCATTGCTCACCAGCAGCGGTTATGAAGTCGAAATGGTGGATACCGGCAGCGCTGCGCGAGTGCGCCTGGAAGCGCACCCATTTGACGCGCTGATTCTCGACATTGCGCTGCGTAACCAAAACTGCCTTGAGCTGACCCAGTGGGTGCGTAGCCAAACGAATCTGCGCAACCTACCGGTGATCATTTTGAGTCCGACGGCGACGCGCGACGATGATGTGCCGTCGGCGCTGCATGCGGGTGCGGACGAGGTCCTAGCGACGCCGTTCCGCCATCAAGAGCTCATTTTGAAGCTGCGACGCATGCTCGAACGGCAACGCTGGGCTATCGAACGGCAGCAGTTGGTGGCAAATCTGTCGGCGATAGCGGACGGTATCGAGCAATTTATTCGTCCGACCGGCGAACAGCTCTCGCTTGATTTCTCAGAAGGGGCCGACCCTGAAGAACAGGCTAAGTGGCGGGAGCTTATGGCTTCTCTCAGCGCCGCCATTCAATCCCTTCAGGCGGCTTCCGGCAGCGAAGAGACAAAAATCCTGCGGCGCGCGCTGGAGCAGATTGCCGGCGCTCTGAAACGCGCCGGGCGGTACGTCCAAGTTCGGACACAGGCGCAGGCGCTGCGCGACGCCAACGAAAAACTGCGTGAATTAGAAAGGCTGCGCGCCGAGTTCACCAACGCTATCGTACACGACATTCGGTCGCCCTTGGGCACGATCGTTTCTACGATGGAATTGATTGAACAGGAACTAAATGCGCCCCGCCCAATGCGATCAGACATTCTACCGTTGGTGACGGGCGCACGAAACATTGCCGTCAAGCTCATCGCCTTGGTTTCCGAGCTGCTCGATTTCTCGAAGCTCGAAGCCGGCAAAATGAAGCTGTCGCTTGAAAAACTGGAAGTTGCTAAGCTTATCGAGCAGGTCGGCGAAGAGTTTGAACCGGCCGCCCGACGCAAGGCCATCAAGTTTAGCTACGGCTGCGAGGAACATCTTCCCCCGATCATTGGCGACGCCAACAAACTGCACCGAGCGCTGTCAAACCTAATGTCAAACGCCTTGAAGTTCACCCCGGAAGGGGGACAGATCTGGCTTGAGGCGCGGTTGATGGAAGGCACGCAGGTGGACGCTGGCGTACCGTATGTTGTCTTCAACGTCGTGGATTCGGGCGAGGGCATTCCGGCGCAAGACTTGCCATACGTCTTTGACGCCTACTATCAGGCGGCGAACCGCAACAAGGACTTAGGCACGGGACTGGGGTTGGCCATTGTTAAGCGGATTGCCGCCGCCCACGGCGGCAATGTTGCGGTGCGTAGTCAGGTCGGCGTTGGTACGGCGTTTTCTATCATCCTACCACTTACGCCGCCGGTAGAAGAACAGCCGCCCACGCCACCGCCGGTGTTGTCAGCAGCTGCGCCAGCGGTTGTCACGGATTTGTCGGATGTGTTGGCGACACCGACCGAAGGCGCCAATCCCCTGCTTTCGCCGTCCGACCAGCGTTAGGCGATCTTCAATGCCCGGCGGTGCAGATGACACCTTATGGCTGTCTTCGAAACGGTTGGTTTGATTGTTAAACCACACCTGACCAACATTACGCCATACTTGACCGAGCTAACTGAACGGCTCACAGCACGTGGCTGCCGCGTGGTTGGCGAAGCTGCAGCGGCTCACCTTCTGCCTCCGTCAGTCGCCGTTCTCTCTGCGACCGAACTGGCGGCGCAGGCCGACTTAGTCATTGTCATCGGCGGCGACGGAACGATGATCTACGCCGCGCGTTTGCTGGGCGAGCGCGATGTTCCCGTCCTTGGCGTCAACTATGGCTACCTTGGCTATTTGACCGAGTACACACCGGAAACGGCCTACGCGGCGTTGGAGCGCGTCTTTGCGGGCGATCTCCGCGTGGATGTCCGCATGAAGCTGGAAGCAACTGTTGAGCGCGGTGGCGAACCGTTGTTGACGGCGCAGGCCGTCAATGACTGCGTCATCACCAAGAGCATGCTGGCGCGCCTCATCCCGATTGAATGTTGGATTGGCGGGCAGTTTGTTTCAACATTCCACGCCGACGGCCTCATCATTGCCACTCCGACCGGCTCAACAGCCTATTCGCTTTCGGCTGGAGGACCAATCGTGCATCCGGCGATGCAGGCGATTGTCATCACGCCGATTTGTCCGCACACCCTAACAAACCGCCCGCTGGTCGTTCCCGATACAAGCGAGATTGAGCTGCGTCTAAGCACGGAACGTGGTCCTTTCAACGTCGAGGATGTGTTCCTAACCTTTGACGGACAAACCGGATGCGCCGTCGAGCCAGAAGATCGCGTTCTGATTCGCAAGAGCGCCTCCGTCCTCAAGCTTATTGAACCGGCCGACAAGGATTACTTCCAGCTGCTGCGCGACAAACTCAAATGGGGCAACACGTGACGCGCACGGTCGGCGACTTGATTTTTTCGGCCGTCCGTGAAAATTCACCCAAAGCAACTTAGCCAGGTTCACCCAGATAACAACCCCGGCAATGTTCGCCGGGCGTTTGGTGGCGCAACAATGGCGCTCCCCGATCTACTTCCTCGACATTCACCAACTTCCGATTCGTCGCCAGACGTTTGTCCGGTTTGCTACGGCACTGGGTTTGAGTATGACCCGGTTGGGAGGCGCTCACGGCGATGCACAAAGTGTCGTGGCGGCGTTGAAAACCTTATCGAACGGGCGCGTATTCCGGCGCGTTATCGGGACAGCAGCTTCGACAACTTCCGCGTCAATCCCGGCGGCGAACCGCAGCAATCCCTTGTCACTGCACACTTGGCGTGCCGTCGCTACGTCAAGGACTATCCGGCGGAACGCGGTCTTGGGCTACTTTTCCTTGGACCCTGCGGCGTCGGCAAAACCCATCTGGCGGTAGCGACAGCCAATGCGCTGATGAGAACCAAGCGCGTGCCGTGTCTGTTTTACGACTTCCGCGACCTACTCAAGGCGATTCAGGAAACCTATAACCCACAAACGCAGACAACCGAATATGCGGTACTGCGTCCGGTCTATGAGGTTGACGTATTGGTTTTGGACGAACTGGGAGCGGGCAAGGCGACCGAGTGGGTGCGCGACACCATCACGCACATTCTCAACACGCGCTACAACGAGCAGAAAGCGACCATTATTACGTCGAACTACCTCGATCAGCCGACCGAACGCTACGACGAGACGCTGGAAGACCGCATCGGCGTCCGACTCCGCTCCCGACTCTATGAGATGTGCAAAACCATCTACATGTCCGGCGACGACTACCGGCAGACCTACCTAAGCAAGCGACTGTTTATCCAGTCGTGACGCCGACGGCGGCATAAGACCGGCTTTAGCAGCGCGATAGTCGGCGTAGTCGCCTGGGCGTCGGCGATCGCAAGGGCGGAGACTTGCCCGGTCTCTGCCTTGCCTGAAAGAAGCAGGCGCGCAAGCCTGTCAGCCTGCGCGCCCCACGACGGCAGTCGGGATGACAACGTGCGGCCATTGCCTACTTTGCCAGCGCGGCCTTCACCGCCGGCTCCAGCGCCTCACCGCGTATATTGACGGCTGCAATCTTGCCGTCGCGCCCTACCAGCACCGTGAAAGGAATCGCCTTGACGCCGTAGCGCTGGGCGATAGGCGTTTCCCAGCCTTGCCCGTCGCAGATATGCCGCCACGTCATTTTGTTCTTCTTGATGAAGGCGGGAACGCCAGCCTGCGTGTCTTCGTCGTCTAGGGAAATGCTCAACACTTCAAAGCCCTGCGCCTTGTATTTCTCATAAACGGCTCGTAGGGTCGGGATTTCGGCAACGCACGGGCCGCACCATGTCGCCCAGAAGTCAATCAACAGCACGCGCCCTTTGTAGTCGTCCAGCGACACTGGCTTGCCATCCATGTCCTTCGCTCTAAAAGCAAAGGGTGACGCCCCTGGCCTAAGCGCTCGGTCGTATTTGCCGGGCGGCGCAGGAATCTCAAACCGCTCGGCGTTGGCCGGCGGCGTAAAGGCGACATCGGCGTCCGTCGCCGTCGGCTCAAACGCCGTGACGACTTCCGTAAACCGCAATGGCACACTGCGCCCCGGACGCACTTCACTCTGCACTGCTTTGAGCCAGTTCCGTTCATGATCAACTGTGAAAGTGATGCGCCCATCCGGATTCATCAGATTGAAGGTGACGGTCGTGATTGGTTTGTCCGGGACACGTTCAACGGCCACATCCACCGTGTTTCTCGCCAGCGTCTCGGCTGGATTCGATCCCGACCACACATCCAGCGCGAAATACAGACCACGCAATTCAGCCAGCCCACAGAGCTTTTCAATCGTCAACTCTTCCTCATCCGGTATGGGATGCTGCACATATCGCTTGGCGTCTTTGGTCGAGTAGGTAAACAGACCGTCGGCGTTGTAGAACCCGCGCCACTCGCCGTCGGCGGTTTTGATTGTCACGGCCATGCGCGTTTTGTCCTTGACGCATACCGCAATCTCCGCGTTAGGGATACTAAAAACAGACGAACCGAGTTGCAGGGTGGCGCGGTAGGACGCCAAGCCCTTGTGTGTTTCAGCAACTTTAGCCAGGAGTTTTTTGGCTTCTTCTGCGACCTTGTCTTGGTCATTCAGCAGTGACATGGCGTGGGCGACTGTCGCTTCACACCACATCAAACACATCATTGCGCAGACGACTGTTAAGGCGGTTCGTGAGAGGGGCGGGCGCACGACAGGTACGCGCACTGGAAGCGATGCGGCGACAGACGACATCAACATACAAAACTCCCTGAAGTGGAGGAGGGTTGAGGCAATGCCAGCGGCGGTGCCGGCGTGGACTATCGTGCTGTGAGCGCGGCGCGGACACGGGCTTCGATGGCAGGGCCGCGCACATTGACCGCAACAATCTTCCCATCACGCCCAACCAGGATCGTTAGGGGGATGGCCCGCACCCCATACCGGCGCACAATCGGCGCTTGCCACCCGCGACCGTCGCAAATGTGCCGCCAGTTCATTCGGTACTGCCGAATGAACGCCGGAACAGCCTGCCGGGTCTCGTCGCTGTCAAGTGAAATGCTGAGCACATCGAAACCATCCGCGCGATACTTCTCATAGACACGCGTCAGGTACGGAAGTTCCGCCCGGCAAGGCGGGCACCACGTCGCCCAGAAATCAATCAGCAGCACCTTCCCACGATAATCGCTGAGGGTGACTGGGCGTCCATCCAGCGCTATCGCTTGGATGGGAAATGGTTCTGCGCCAGGCCGCAACGCCGGGTCGTAGTTTACTCGTTGAGCGACCGCCACGCCGTCGAGTGACAGCACCGCCGACATTATGAAAATCAATGTAAGACAGGCTCGTTTGGTCATAGGGTGGGCTTTCCTTTCAGACGTATGGTGCTTGTGCGGGGTTTACTTGACGCCTCCGGTAACCATGTCACTTCAGCGAGTCGGCGGCGATGCTGCGCTCAATCAACTTTTCCAAACTGCGGCCGGGATTGACGCCGACCTCAATAATCTTGCCGTCGCGCCCAATGAGTATCAGAAACGGCAGCCCCTTCACCCGATAGCGCTCGGCAATCGGCGTTCCGTCCTCAGTTCGGGTGTGCAAAATGTTACGCCAAGCAACGTTGTGCTTTTTGAGCGCCGCCCTGACCTTTTCCACTTCGGTTTCCTCATCGCAAGCGACACCTAGCACGACAAACCCCTGCGTCCCGAACTTTTCCTCCAGGGCTGTCATGAAAGGAAACTTAGCGATGCAGGGACCGCACCACGTTGCCCAGAAGTTGAGCAAGACAACCTTACCCTGGTAATCCTTGAGCGACACCGCCTTACCTTCCATATCGGTCGCCTCAATCGGCAGCGGGTCGCCGCCTTTTTTGAGCGCCGGGTGGTACAACGGCTCCGGCGCAGGCAACTCGATGCGTCTGGCGTCGGCGGGCGGCGTCAGCGCCAAATCGTCGTCATGGACATCGGGACTGAAGTCCGTGACGGTCTCCGTGATGACCACCGGCTGCGGCCCGTAGTTGAAGGTGCGGCGGAATGACGCCAACCGATACGACGCGCGATCAAACGTACACGTCATCTGAAACGTATCCGACGAGCCGTACACCTTCGTGATTTGAATTGTCGTTTGCTTGCCGTCGGCATCGTTTGTGATTTGCACCTCTCGAATGGCTTGGTTCTCATTTTCGTTCTCAAGTGGATTCCACTCGCCCCACAGGGACAGCACTTGTGGCACGGAAATGACGCCGCCGTTTGCAACGACGAAGCAGTTGGTCAGCGAAGGCTTTTCATTGACGGGCTGGACGACGTACTTGCCTTGATTTTTCGTTGAGAACAGCAGCAGGCGACCACCGGCGTACGCAATGTGACTTTTCCCTTCATCAGTCTCAATGTGCATCAGAAGACACTCGCCCTTGGCGCGTACCTTGATAACAGCGTTCGGCTGGCCGAGAATGTTCGTTGTCATGGTCACGGTCGCGCGATAGGCAGGCAGCGCCTGATGCGCGGCGATGACGGCGTCAAAAAGCTTGGCGGCTTCCGCCTTGCGCGCTTCCAGCGTTCGAAGCGCGTTGGCCGGTGACTCCTGCGCGAAGGCCCCGATGTCGGCGACGACGCCTGTGGCACACAGCCAGCCGATAATGAAAAAACTAATGCGCCAAGCAAAGAATACACGCCTCATGTAAGGTGGTCTCCTCGTTGTGTAGTCAAGCGGATGGCGAGTGGGCCTTGAAGGCTTGGGGTAAGAAACGAAGGATATCAGAAGCGACCAGCGCTCGTTCGCCCAGTGACGCATTGGCCAAATCGCCGGCTTGACCGTGCAGATAGACGGCTGCCAACGTCGCTTCCAACGGCATGTGAGGGGTTTGCGCCAGCAGACCGGCGAGGATGCCGGTCAGTACGTCGCCGCTACCGCCGGTCGCCATGCCCGCGTTGCCGGTCGGATTGATGTAGATGTCGCCGTCCGGCGTGGCGACAAGCGAGTAGTAGCCCTTGAGGACGACAAACAGATGGTAGGTCGTCGCCAACCGCCGCGCCGCGCCGATCCGGTCAACCAGAATGTCGTTGACGGAGGTTCCCAGCAACCGCGCCATTTCGCCGGGATGCGGCGTCAGGATGAGGGGACGCTCCGGCGTACCGTGTCCGGCCTGCCAAGGCGACAGACAGTTGAGCGCGTCGGCGTCCAGCACCGTGGGCGCTCGCCCTTCCTTGACGATCCCCTGCACAAGGCGACGGGTCGCCGCCTCTGTACCAAGGCCAGGGCCGACAGCGCATACCGTGTGTTGGTTGGCGGCTGTCAACGCGGCGCGCAGGCCCTCCTCCGTCAGTTGTCCGTTTCCATCGTCCGGCAGAGCGAGCGTCATGGCCTCCGGCAGACACTGGCTGACCAACAACGCCTGCGCATTCGCCGGGCAAGCGATGGTAAGCAAACCGGCTCCAGCCCGCAGAACCCCCTCCCCGGCCAACGCCGCCGCCCCCGTCTTGCCGCGTGATCCGGCGATGAGCAAGACGTGTCCGACATGGCCTTTATGCGCGTCAGGCAACCGGCGGGTACGGTTGAGGTACTGCCCAACCCCCTCCTCCGTGACGCAGAACAGCGTTGCTCGGTGGGCCTGGGTGGCTCGCACCAAACTTGCCGGTGAGCCAATGTTGACAACGTGCAGTTTGCCATTAGCGTGTCCAGCCGGCGGCAGGACATTGGCGATTTTGGGCGCGGTGAACGTCACTGTTAGGTCAGCAACGACATGGACGCCGACCGGATGCGGCGAATCCGCCGCCAGCCCCGACGGCAAGTCCAGTGAACAAACCGGGACATACTGACGGGCGCTGTTGAGGTATTCGACGACCTTGACGAACATTCCTTCCAGGCCGCGTGCCAGGCCCGTTCCAAACAGAGCGTCAACGTGGAGATTGAAACGCGACGAACTGTTAGCCAGGAGCGCAGCGAACTCCATTTCGCTCTGCACTTCAACCAGTCGAATGCGGGACGACGCCTGTGCTAGTTGCGCCACGATGTCGAAATTGACACGTGCATCGCCACGCGCCGTTTCGCGTTTTCCGAAGAGCAACACCTCGACCTGCGCGCCGCGCATCCAGAGTTGTCGCGCCACGGCTGCGCCGTCGCCGCCGTTGTTGCCCTTGCCGCAGAAGATTCTTACGCGTCGCTGCTGAACTGGCCCAAAGTGCTGTTCGATGGCCAGCGCCGCTCCGACGGCGGCGTTTTCCATCAGAAGCAAACTTGGAAGGCCGAACTGCTCGCTCGTGACGCGATCCACATCGGCCATGTGAGCTGCGGATAAAATCGGCTGCACGATGACGTTCCTGCTGGGGAGATGGATGTCAATCCCGCAACGCGGCGGCGATCTCGCGCGCAATAGCTCTAGCGCGTTCCAGTTCTTCCGGCGGCAGCGATACGGCCCCGACCACGGCGTGGCCGCCGCCGCCGTAGCGTTCACACAAACTGGCAATGTTGTGGTTGCGGGGACGACCGCTCCATGGGTTGTACCCAACCGAAACCTTCGAACGGTACGTTCCGCGACTAACGCTGACGCTGTAGCGCGCCTGTGGATACAGCCAGTAGGCGATGAACTTGTTATAGCCCTCAATGTCGTGGTGAGTCAGATCAAAAAACACCACGCCGTCCTGACACTCACCAACTTCACGGAAGATTTCAATGGCGCGCTCATGACGCGCCCGGATCGGCGCAAACGCCGACTGCACCTGGGGGTCGGCGGCGACCTCGGCTAGCGTTTTTTCTTGGAGCGTGCGGACGATAAATTGCCGCAGCTTGTGATCCTTCGAGCCTTCCAGCACAAGCGTCAACTGCATGGCCGGAGCCGCCAAGTTGACGGCCGTTTCGGCGTCAGGGTACTGCGCGCCGTCAACAATGTCGGCCCAGTGGATGAGTTCAGCCAACTCCGGTAGTTCAACGCCGAAACGCTCGCGGGCGACATCCGCGATGAGCTTCGTACAGGACTTGTACGTGGGGTCGAAAAACTTTTTCCCACTGGTGTCTGCGCGAAACAGCGCTTCATCCACAGCCGTCAAGAAGGCGCTTTGGTGATGATCAAACCACCATGTGACTTTTTCGCTGGGATGAAACTTGAAATCGAGAATAGCATGTTCGTCGGCGTCGAAATGGATTTCGCCAAAGCTCCCGCCCGGACGATGCATCAAACCGGTGTAGGAAAACTGCGCCTGTGGGTCAAAGGCGCGCCGGTAAAAGCAGGCAAACACGGCCGCCGAACAAGCGCCATCGAAGCAGTGGTCGTGATAGAAAATCTTGACTTTCATGGCGGCAGACCACCTACACTCGACCAGATGCGCGCCGACGGTTTTGGTCACAACGCGCGATATTCACCCGAAGCTTCAACGTAGGCAACGCCCGTCACCCGTTTTAGGGCGGCGAGTCGTTCGCGGGGAATGGAGCCGGTGATTTGGCCCAGTGTCTTCAACCGACGTTGCACCGTCAATCCGGCCGCTTCAAGCGCGGCCACCGCCTCATCCAGGCGTTCACGATGACTTTCCGCTAAACCAACGACAACGGTGACTAGGGACGAGTTAGACATCAAGACAACCCCCGTATTCGGTGAAAAGTGGAACACGGCTCGCTTGCTAGAGCAACCTCATCATGCCGCAAGTCGGCGGTTTCAGTGATGGGGTTCTGGAGCGTCTCGAAGGCGGAGTTAACCGGCGCGACTTGCCGAAGTGTTCGGTGACCGGCACAATCGCCGTTTCGCCGTTTTTTAGCGCAATCAGCGCAAGTCTTGACCGGGCGACGTTCGCGCCATGCTGTTCCGCTTCGAAGACGTACACAAAAGCTACGGCGGTCACGACATCTTGCGTGGGGTGACCTGTCAGGTCAACGCTGGTGAAAAAATCGGCCTTGTCGGCCGCAACGGTGCTGGCAAGTCCACGATGTTTCGCTTGCTGTGCGGTCTTGATCAGCCTGACCGTGGGCGGATTGTTCGCATGAACAACCTATCATTTGGCCTGCTCGAACAACACCCGCACTTCCCGCCGGATGTGACGACGCTTGAGGCGGCCTTGAGTGTCTTCGCTGAGCTTCAGGCAATGGAGCGCGAGATGCGCCGGCTTGAACACAACATGGCCGAACAGGGCGGCGATCCCGACCGGCTGGCGCAAACGCTGGAACGCTACAGCGAACTGCAACATCGCTTTGAAGCGCGCGGCGGTTTTACCTACCCGGCTCGCACGGAGGAGGTGTTGCTAGGTCTTGGTTTCACCAAGGATGACTTTTCCAAGCCGGCGGCTCGGTTGAGCGGCGGCCAACAGGGACGGCTGCATTTGGGCATGCTGCTTTTGCGGCAGCCGGACATTCTGCTGCTTGACGAGCCGACAAATCACCTCGATCTGCGCGCCATTGAGTGGCTGGAGGAGTTTTTGCTCGGTTACGAGGCGGCGTATGTCGTCATCTCGCACGACCGCTTCTTTCTTGATCGCGTCACGACGCGCACCATTGAACTCGACCGGGGAAAAGCGCTGTCGTACGAGGGTGGCTTTACGGAGTACGTCGCCAAACGCGACGCGCTGCGTGAGATTCAGCAGCGGCACTACGAAAGGCAGCAGGCGGAGATTGCGCGGCAGGAGGAGTTCATCCGCCGCAACATCGCCGGACAGAAAACCAAACAGGCCAAGTCACGGCGCAACCTCTTAGCGCGGATGGAGCGGCTTGAAGCCGCAACGGTTGACGCCCCGCAGGGTGACTTTACGATGAAGCATGTCCCGCGTTCGGGCGAGTGGGTGCTGACGCTGAAAGACCTGCGCGTGGGCTACAACGGCCGGGTGGTGGCAGGGCCGTTCAACTTGGTTGTGCGACGGGGTGAAAAGCTAGGCATTGTTGGGCCGAACGGCGCGGGGAAGACGACGTTGCTCAAGACACTGCTGGGGGTATTGCCGCCGGTAACAGGCGAAGTGCGCTGGGGCAGTGGCGTCAAAATGGCTTATTACGACCAGCGGCTTGAGTCGCTGACGCTCGCCAACTCGGTTTTTGCAGAACTCCAGAGCGTCAACCCTTCAGCAACGGAGTTTGAGCTGCGGTCGTTTCTGGCACGGTTTTTGTTCACCGGCGACGACGTGTTCAAGCGCATCAAGGCGCTTTCCGGTGGGGAACGCGGGCGGCTGGCGTTGGCGAAGCTCATTTACAGTCGGTCGAATACACTCATCCTCGACGAACCGACCAACCACCTTGACATTCCCTCGTGCGAAGCCTTGGAAATGGCGCTAGTTCGCTATCCGGGAACGTGCCTTATCGTGTCACATGACCGCTACTTTCTCGACAATGTAGCGACACGGTTGCTTTGGTTGGAGCCTGGCGGTAGCCGTGACTTTGACGGCAGTTACAGTGAGCTATGGGAGCTTCGTCAGGCGGAGCAACGTGAGGCGGCTCGGCGAACAAAGACAACCGAGCCGTCACCCACGTTGTCTGCGCCTCCACAGACGCGCTCGACAGTGGAAGCGTCCACAAAGCCAAAGAAAAAGAGCCAGGGTAAGATTCGCCCGGTGGAAACGATTGAGTCAGAAATTGCTTGCGTCGAGGCTGATCTAGCCGAAGTTACAGCGGCGATGGCGACGCCGGCCATTGCCGCCGACCCGGCGCGTTATGTTGAGTATCACCAACGGTATGAGCGCTTGACGCAGCAACTTGAGGCGCTTTACGCCGAATGGGAAGCGACGGTTGCAGCCGAGTAGCGTAATTGCCAATCGAGTACTTCCGAGGAGACACAGCGCCATAGGTTTAGGCGTGGTGGTCAGTGAGCGTCGGCGACCGGCACTGTTTCCGGCGACTTACGTAACGGGCGACAGTGAAGCCTCCCCTTCAGCGGGCGTCGCCAGCTTGCTACCCTGACGACACCAAGCGTACGCGCCAGCTGTACCTTCGTCTGCCGTTGTGCCATCAACACCTTCATCTGCTCATCCCAGCCGCTCAGGAGACAACCAATGACGACGCCCGCCCCACACCCAACCCACTCGCCGTCGCCCACGCCTCCACCACCTCACCTCCCCGCCCGCCGCGTCCTCACCATGGACGACCTCCCCAGCGAGTTTGAGGACGAAGAAGCCTTGCCCAGCGAGTTCCACCTCCTGTTCGCCCTGCTCCTGTACGAAACCTTCCGCCCCACAACCGTCCCCCCTGACCACTACTTCTGTGCCATTG